>DATFMW010000066.1:0-2770 GCA_035266765.1 Gaiellaceae bacterium
GGGCCGGAAGCCCGCGACGTTCGCGTAGTCGGTCAGGAACTTCACCGAGTGCCAGAGCGTCAACAGCTTCCGCTTGATCTCGTCCGCCGGCCCGAAGCCGAAGAGGAGGTTCCGGTCGGGCGGCTGCGCGCAGTACTGCCAGCGCATCACGTCCGCGCCCATGCGCGAGAACGCCTCGTCCGCGGTGATCGTATTCCCCCACGACCCGTGCATCTCGCGGCCGGTCTCGTCGAGCATCTTCTCGTAGCCGAGCACGCGCTTGAACGGCGCCCGCCCGACGAGGACGACCGACATGAAGAGCTGCGAGTAGAACCAGAGCCGGATCTGCTCGCGCATCTCCGACACCCAGTCGGCCGGGAACCACTGCTCCCAGTAGGCGTGGTCGGGCAGGTCGGCGGTCGTCAGCCCCTTCGCCGCGCCGGTGCCGTAGCCCTCGGGCACCCACTCGTCGTTCTGCCAGCCGAGCGTCGAGAACGGGACGATGCCCGCGTCGAGCCAGACGTCGCCGACCTCCTTGACCCGCTCGACGGGCTCGCCGCACGCCTCGCAGCGGACGGGGACGCGGTCGATCCAGGGCCGGCGCAGCTCCTCGAGCTGCTCGAGCCCGCCGAGCGCCCGCTCCTCGAGCTCGGCGCGTGAGCCGATCACGTTCAGCTGCCCGCACGCGCACGGGTAGAACGGCAGCGGCAGCCCGTAGTAGCGGCGGCGGGAGATGTTCCAGTCGCCCATGTTCACGAGCCAGTCGTCCATGCGCTTGCCCATGTACTCGGGCGTCCACTCGACGGTCGCGTTCGCGTCGAGCATCTGCCGGCGCAGGTCGCGCACGGAGATGAACCAGTCGTCGGCGAGCCGGAAGATCAGCGGCGTGTGGCAGCGCCAGCACTCGGGGTAGCGGTGCTCGTGCAGGCCCGACTCGACGAGGACGCCCTTCTCGCCGAGGTCGCCGATGATCTGCTCCGCCGCCTCGACGGTGGAGAGGCCGTGCAGCCAGCCGTAGTCGTCGTAGAAGCGGCCGGACTCGTCAACGGGGCCGAGCACGGGCAGGTCGTGGGCGCGCGCGAGCTCGAAGTCCTCGGCGCCGCAGCCCGGCGCGATGTGGACGACCCCGGTGCCGTCGTCGAGCGAGACCTCGTCCCACGGGATCACGCGGTGCTCGACCGAGCCGCCGGGCGCGAGCTCGTCGAAAGGGCCCCGGTAGCGCCAGCCGACGAGCTCGGCGCCGCGCTTCGCCTCCTCGAAGCGCTCGTCCGGGTAGCGCGCCGTCGCGACCCATTCGCCGTTCGCGCGGCGGCCGTACTCGGCGTCCGGGTTCACGGCGGCGGCGACATTCGCCGGCAGCGTCCACGGCGTCGTCGTCCAGATGACGACGAACTCGCCGGGCCGGTCGAGCAACGGGAAGCGGACGTAGAGCGACGGGTCGGCGCGGTCGACGTAGGAGCCGATCAGCTCGTGCTGGGAGATCGACGTGCCGCAGCGCGGACACCACTCGGTCGACCGGTGGCCCCGATAGAGCCAGTCGCGCTCGTGCACCGAGCGCAGCATCCGCCACACGTACTCGATGTTCGTGTCGCTGAACGTGAAGTAGTCGCGGCCCCAGTCCATCCACATGCCGAGGCGCTTCGAGCCCTGCCACAGCTCCCCGGCCGACCGGACGACGGCCTCGCGGCAGCGGCGCGCGAACGCGTCGAGCCCGTACTCCTCGATCTCGCGCTTCGAGTTCAGCCCGAGCTCGTGCTCGACACCGACCTCGATCCAGAGGCCCTGGCAGTCGAAACCGTTCTGGTAGCGCTGGTCGTGGCCGCGCAGCGCCTTGTAGCGCTGGAAGACGTCCTTCAGTGTGCGGCCCCAGGCCGTGTGAACCTGGAGCTCCTTGTTCGCGGTCACCGGCCCGTCGAAGAACGAGAAGCGCGGGCCGCCGCGGTTGCGCTCGCGCAGGCGCTCGAAGGTACTCTCGCGCTCCCACTGCTCGAGCACGGCCTCCTCGAGCGCGGGATGATCCGGTTTGTCCGGTAGGGGCTGGAAGATCTGCTCGGCCATCGGGAAGGCAAGTCTAGAGAGCGACGTTCTCACCAAGAGGGAGATCGGGTATCCACTCTCCCGGAACGACGGAAAGGAAGGAATGGCAAACGACGTCAGCGACGCGACCTTCGACAGCGAGGTGCTGCAGAGCGGCGAGCCGGTGCTCGTCGACTTCTGGGCGGAGTGGTGCGGCCCGTGCCACGCGGTCGCGCCCGTCCTCGAGCGGATCGCCGAGGAGCGGAACCTCAAGCTCGTGAAGGTCAACATCGACGAGAACCAGGATCTCGCGATGCGCTACGGGATCCAGTCGATCCCGAACATGGTCCTCTTCGAGAACGGCGCGCCGAAGGCGTCCGCCGTCGGCGCGATGCCGAAGGGGATGCTCGAGCGCCAGCTCGGCCTCGGCGAGTAGCGGAGTCTTGCGGCGGAGGGCGCGCGGCGCCCTCTGCCCCGGCTTCCCTCTAGGCCGCGGGCTCGCGGCTCTCGAGGAAGCTCAGGAAGGCGAGGTGCTTGGCGAGGTAGCTCTCGATCTCGTCGACGCCGTCCGCAGCCCAGCCCTCGAGCCAGGTCTCCGCGAGGTCGTCCTCGATCACGTGCAGGCGGCGTTCGCTCATGCGGGCATGATCGACGGACCATCGGACGTTCGCCATGGGCCGGTCGGCGCAACGTGCGGGCCTGCTGGACCCAGCGGAGCGGGTTGCGTCACACTGGAGACCGAGATGCCCCGTTCCTCCGCCACCTCGCACGAGCT
>DATFMW010000067.1:0-6740 GCA_035266765.1 Gaiellaceae bacterium
GCCACAAGTGACAACGTGTTACTTGGCTCCCGGTCATGCGGAGACGTTGCGGCCGAGCAGGCGGAGCGCGTTGCCGCCGAGGATCGCGGCCTCGTCTGCGGGCGGTAGCGCAAGGGCGCGCACGATCTCGGCGGGGCGGTCGGCGCCCATGTCGAACGGGTAGTCCGAACCGAGCAGCACACGCTCCGCGCCGAAGAACTCGACGAGCCCGCGCAGCACGCCCTCGTCGTGCACGACCGTGTCCACGTAGAAGCGCCGGATCGCGGCGCGCACGTCGCGGCCCGGCGGATGGATCGTCTGCTCGTGGGCGAGCCGGCCCCGCAGCGCAGGCAGGACGCCGCCGCCGTGGGCGAGCAGCACGCGAAGGCCGGGGTGTTCGTCGAACACGCCGGAGGCGACCATGTGCGCCGCGCTCACGGTCGTCTCGAGCGGGTTCCCGAGCGTGTTCCACATGTAGTGCTCCTCCATCACCTCGAGCGCGAAGCCGCGCGAGCTCGGATGGACGAAGACGGGCGCGCCGGTCTCCTCCGCCGCCGCCCAGAAGTCGCGCAGGCGCGCGTCGCCGAGGTAGGCGCCGCCCGGCACGGCCGGGATCTCGACGCCGCGGAGCCGCCCGTCGCGCATCAGCTCGACGAGCTGCTCGGGCCGCTCGAGGTCGACGGTGCCGAGCACGATCACACGGTCGCCCGCGAGCGCGGCGAGCGCCTCGTTCTGGCGCTCGACCTCGACGCCGCAGAGGTTCACCCACGGCGCCAGCACGACGACGTCGACGCCGGCTCGGTCCTGCTCCTCGAGGATCCGCGGCAGGTCGGAGAACTCGCGCAGCGCGGAGCGGATCTCCCGCCCGCCGAGGCGGACGACCTGGCCCCGCTCGTCCCACGCGACCTCGGCCCCGAGGCCGGGGACGATCACGTGCGCGTGCGCGTCGACAACCACGGTCGCGCTCACGCGGGCTGGGTCCGACCGACGAGAGCCGGCATCACCTCACGCGGATCCTGCCCGAGGTCCTCGAGCAGCACGATCGCCGCGTTGCGCCCCGGGGCACCGGTAACCGAACCGCCCGGGTGCGTCGTGGCGCCGGTCTGGTAGAGGCCGGAGATCGGCATCCGGTGCTGCGCCCAGCCGGGCGCGGGGCGGCGCGGACCTTCGTTCGCGTAGCCGCGATCGCCGCCGTGGATCGTGCCGTGCCACATGTGCGCGTTCTGCCGTTCGATGTCGGCCGGGCTCTTGACGAGCTCGGCGAGGACGACGTCGCGCGTCATGTTCGGCGCGGCGCGGCGCATCGCCTCGAAGTTCTCCTCGGCGACCTCGTGCTTGAGGGTCTCCCAGTCGCCGTCGAGCCACGGCACCATGCTCAGGAGCTTCACCGTGTGCTGCCCCGCGGGCGCCCGCGAGGAGTCGACGAGCGTCGGCGTGGCGATCAGGAGCCAGCGCGCGTGCAGCAGCTTCCCCTCACGGACGTCGCGGCCCGCCTGGAGGATGTCCTCGGGCCAGCCGACGACGCCCGCCGAGACGGCCGTCCGGGTGCCGCCGGGCGCGACGAGCTCGGGCGCCGCCGTCGTCGCGTAGTACTGCGCGAGGATCGAGATGCCGGGGTCGAACGTGTCGATCCCGTCGAGGAAGTCGTCGCCCCACGCCTCCGCGGGGGCCATGTCCACGAGCGACTTGACGTGGATCGTCGAGAGGACGGCCTTGCGGCCGAGGTAGCGCTCCCCGTCCTCGGTGACGACGCCCGTGCAGCGGCCGTCCTCGAGCACGAGCTCGACGACCTTCTTGTTGCAGACGACGGTCGCGCCGAGGTCGGTGAGGCAGTCGAGCAGGGCCCGCGGCAGCTCGCCCGAGCCGCCGAGCGGGAGCGTCCAGCTCTGCGCCTGGCGCCCGGCGACGATCGAGTACGCCAGGAGCCCCGAGCCGGGCGAATCGACAGGCTGCGCCGTCTGGAACGCCTGCCAGAGCAGGTACGCCTGGACGTGGCGGCTCTCGTAGGAGCGCCGGATGACGTCGTACGCGGTCGTCGCGATCCGCCGCTGCCACTTCGGCAGGTCGGCGAGCGCGACGTCGAGGCGCGGCGCATGGCCGATCGGGTTGAACCGGTAGGCGGCGAGCGGGCCGCGGATCGCGTCGAACTCGTCGAGGTTGCGCCGGTACGTCTCGGCGTCGCGGCGCGAGAAGCGCGCGATCTCCTCGAGCGTCCGGTCGAGGTCGAGCCAGTGCGTGAACGACTCCCCGTCCGGGAAGACGACATGGGCGACCGGGTCCGGGTTGACGTAGGTGAGCCCGTACTTCGACTTGAGGCCGAGCTCGTCGTCGCGCAGCACCGGGTTCGGCTGGATCAGCGTGTGCCCGGTCGAGCACGAGTCGAACCGGAAGCCGGGGATCGTCAGCTCCTCCGTCGCGGCGGCCCCGCCCGCGATCGGCCGCGCGTCGAGAACGAGCACCTCGTGCCCCGCCTTGGCCAGGTAGCACGCGGCGATCAGGCTGTTGTGCCCGCCGCCCGCGACGACGACGTCCGCGGTCGTGCTCACGTCGACTCCTCCCCCTCTCGGTTGTCGTGCCCCGCCGGGACGGCCCGGCTCAGAGCCCCGGACGCCGATTCGTCGTCAGGAGCTTCAGCTCGGTCATCTCCTCGATCGCGTAGCGGAGCCCCTCGCGCCCGAACCCGGACGACTTGACGCCGCCGTAGGGCATGTGGTCGATGCGGAACGTCGAGACGTCGTTGACCATCAGGCCGCCGACGTCGATGCGGTCGAACGCCGCGTCGACGACGCGCATGTCGTTCGTGAAGATCCCGGCCTGGAGGCCGAACTCGCTGCGCCCGGCGGCGTCGATCGCCTCGCCGACGTCGCTGAAGCGCGAGATGCCGACAACCGGAGCGAAGACCTCCTCGCACGAGATGCGCAGGTCCTCGGCGACGTCGGCGAGCACCGTCGGCCGCCACACCGAGCCCTCGCGCTCGCCGCCGGCGAGGACGGTTGCCCCCGCGACGCGCGCCTCGTCGAGCCATTCGCCGACCCGGTCGGCGTTCGACGTGTCGATCACCGGCCCGACGTCGGTCGCCTCGTCGAGCGGGTCGCCGACGACGAGCGCCTCCACGCGCCGGACGAGCTCGGAGGCGAACCGGTCGTAGACGTCCTCGTGGACGTAGACGCGCTGGACGGAGATGCACGTCTGTCCGGCGTAGGCGAAGCCGCCCCAGGCGACGCGCTCGGCCGCGTAGTCGACGTCCGCGTCGGAGTGGACGATCACGGCCGCGTTGCCGCCGAGCTCGAGCGTCACGCGCTTGCGTCCGGCACGGCTCTTCAGCCCCCAGCCGACGACCGGGCTGCCGGTGAACGTCAGCAGCTTGATGCGGTCGTCCTCGACGAGCGGCTTCGCCGTGTCGGTCGAGCACGGGAGCACCGCGATCCCGTTCTCGGGCCAGCCGGCCTCGAGCACGATCCGGCCGAGCAGGAGCGAGCTCACCGGCGTCTGCGACGCGGGCCGGAGCAGGATCGGGTTGCCGGCGGCGAGCGCCGGCGCGACCTTGTGCGCGACGAGGTTGAGCGGGAAGTTGAAGGGCGAGATGCCCGCGACCGGCCCGAGCGGGACCCGCCGGATCAGCGCCTCGCGGCCCTCGTTACCGGGCAGCCAGTCGAGCGGCACGAGCTCGCCGTAGATCCGCTTTGTCTCCTCGGCCGCGATCGAGAACGTGAAGACGGCGCGGTCGACCTCGGCACGCGCGGTCTTGATCGGCTTGCCCGCCTCGAGCGCGATCGTGCGCGCGAGCTCGTCGCGGCGCGACGCGATCAGCGCCGCGATGCGCTCGAGCACCTGCTCGCGCTCCCACGAGGCGAGATGCCGAGTCGTCTCGAACGCCTCGACGGCGCCCGCGATCGCACTCTCGACCTCGGCCGGGCCCGCACGGTGGACGATCGCGACGGGCGCGTCGTCGTAGGGGCTCCTGACCTCGTACGTCTCCCCGGTCTCGACCTCGGCGCCGCCGAGGAGGATCCCGAGCTCTCCCAGTGCCGTTTCGGCAATGGCCATGGCTACTCCACCAATCCCGCCGGCTCTTCAACGAGCGAGGCCAGCGTGTCGAGGAACTCCGCACCGCGCGCGCCGTCGACGACGCGGTGGTCGAAGGACACCGTGAGCGTGAGCACCGGGCGAGCGACCACCTCGCCGTTCGCCGCGACGGGCCGCTCGAGGATCCGCCCGACGGCGAGGATCGCGGCCTGAGGTGCGTTGACGATCGCCTGGAAGGCGTCAACGCCGAACATGCCGAGATTCGAGATCGTGAAGACGCCTCCCTGGACGTCCTCGGGCCGGAGCGTGCCGGAGCGGGCAGCCTCGGCGATCTCGCGGCGGCGGGCGGTGATCCCGGCGAGCGGAAGCGCGTCGGCGCCGTGGACGACCGGCACGACGAGCCCGTCCTCGGTCGCGACCGCGATGCCGACGTTCGCGCCGGCGCCGGCGACGAGCGCGCCGTCCCGCCACGACGCCGCGACGCGTGGGTGCCTGCGCAGCGCTCCCGCGCAGAGCTTCACGAGCAGGTCGGTCAGGGTCAGCTTCTCGCAGCCCGGCTTGCGTCGCGCCGCGTCACGCCAGGTCTGGAGACGCGACGCATCGACGTCGCGGGAGAGCACGAACTGCGGCACCTCCTGCCAGGAACGTGTCGTCCGCTCGGCCATCACGCGCCAGAGGGTCCCCACCTCGAGCCCGCTGCCGTCCAGGGGCGCGGCCACCGGCATCGGTGCGGGCGCCGTCGCGGCAGCCTCGACGTCGGCGGCGACGACGGCGCCGCCCGGGCCGCTTCCGGCGAGCACGTCGAGGTCGATCCCGCGCGAGGCTGCAAGCCTGCGCGCCTTCGGCGAGGCGAGCCGCCGGCGCGGGCGCACCGCAGTCTCCACCGTCGCCGCCGCGGCGCCGTTGCCCGACGACACGGCGGCGGTCGCGACGGCCGCGACCTGCACGGGCACCGCCTCCGCGGCGACGGCCACGGTCGCGAGCTCCTCGCCCGCGCCGAGCACGACGGCGATCACCGTGCCGACCGGCACCTCGGTTCCGTCGGGCGCGGTCACGCCGGCGAGCGTGCCCTCGGCGGGCGCCTCGATCTCGACGGTCACCTTGTCGGTCTCGACCTCAAGCAGCGCCTCGCCCGCGGCGACGGCGTCGCCCTCGGCCTTCAGCCAGCGCAGGACCTTGCCGGTCTCCTGCGCCATCCCGAGGGCCGGCATGATCACGTCAGCGGGCATTGGCTCCCTCACCGCGGGCGGAGGCGACGACCTGGTCGGCGACG
Organism: Gaiellaceae bacterium; assembly: GCA_035266765.1. Lineage (GTDB taxonomy): Bacteria > Actinomycetota > Thermoleophilia > Gaiellales > Gaiellaceae > Palsa-739. The sequence goes on from DATFMW010000067.1 coordinate 5,279, forward strand.
CGCGGGTTGTTGAGGTTCGACGTCACCTCGCGCTCGCCCGGCACCCGCCCGGCGACCGTGTACTGGCCGCCGGCGGTGACGAGCAGCTCCTCGGCGGGGAAGCGCGTGATCACCTCGGCTCCGGTGGCGGTGACGACGAGCTGCTCCTCGATCCGCGCCGCCGACCAGCCGTCCTTCGACGGCCAGAACGTCTCGAGCGCGAAGACCATCCCCTCCTCGATCACCTCGGGGTAGTCGAACGAGACGAGCCGGCTGAAGATCGGCTTCTCCCAGATCGAGAGGCCGACGCCGTGCCCGTACTGGAGCGCGAACGCCGCCTCCTCGTCGGGAAACCCGAACTCCTCGGCGCGCGGGAACACCTCGACCACGTCGGAGGTCATGACGCCCGGCCGGATCATCGCGATCGCCCGGTCGAGGATGTCCCGGCAGCGCGCGTACGCATCGACGAGCGCGGGCGAGGCGGAGCCGACCGCAAACGTGCGGTAGTAGCACGTGCGGTAGCCGTTGTAGGCGTGGAGGATGTCGAAGTACGCCGGGTCGCCCGGGCGCAGCATCCGGTCGGTGAAGACGTGCGGGTGCGGCGAGCAGCGCTCGCCGGAGATCGCATTCACGCCCTCGACGTGCTCCGAGCCGAGCTCGAACAGCACCTTGTTCACGAGCGCGACGCAGTCGTTCTCGCGGAAGCCGGGCTTCATCGCGCGGTAGAGCTCGTCGTAGGCGGCGTCGACCATCGCGCAGGCGGTGTTCAGCAGCGTGATCTCGTCGCGGTTCTTGATCTTGCGGACGTCCTGCATCAGCGCCTGGCCGTCGACGACCTCGATCCCCTCCGCCTGGAGGGCGAAGAGCACCGGCAGCTCGATCATGTCAACGCCGAGCGGCGCGTCCATCAGGTCGTGCTCCTCGAGCTCGGCGCGGATCTTCTTCGCCACCGCCTCGGCGCGCCCCTTGACCGAGCCGCGCAGGGTCGAGATCCCCGGGCGCGAGCGCTCCTCGCCGAGCCACGGGTTGTAGAGCTTGTGGTGGCGCGCGGCGGAGCCGAAGTCCCACATGATCGGCTCGCCGCCGCGGGGCAGCAGGCAGAAGCGGTTGAGCTTGTCCATCGCCCACGTGCCGATGTGGGTGGCGGTGATGTAGCGGATGTTCGCCATGTCGAAGCAGAGGAGCGCCCCGATCTCCGAGGCCTCCAGGTGCTCCTTGGCGCGGGCGAGCCGCTCGCGGCGGAGCCGATCCATGTCGGCCCGCTGCTCCCAGTCGACCACGTTCGTGCCGTAGCTGTGCAGCGCCATCTCTCTTTCCTCCTAGCCGCGAACGAGCTCGCGCGCAGCCTGTGCGACGAGGTCGGGTGTGGGCACGGTCACGTCCTCGAGCGGCGGAGAGAACGGAACCGGGACGTCCATCGCGCCGAGTCGGCGGACGGGCGCATCCAGACTGTAGAACGCGCGCTCCGCGATCGTCGAGGCGA
>DATFMW010000068.1:0-2192 GCA_035266765.1 Gaiellaceae bacterium
GGCCGACCCGCGCCAGCTCGCGATCGCCGCGGTCGTCGACGAGCTGGAGCAGCACGGGATCGCGAGCGGCTACCAGACGATCCTCGTCGCCTCGGGCCTCGGGCGCCGGCCCGGCCGAAGCGAGCTGGAGGCGCTCGTGACCCCGGACCTGGCGCGCCGCTTCCACGGGCGGGTGGCCGTCCACGACGCGGAGGATCCCGAGCTCTCGCTCGTCGCGGACGACACCCGGCCGCCGCTACGCGTGAACCGCGCGCTCACCGAGACCGACCTCGTCGTGATCGTGAGCGCCGCGGAGACCGTCCTGCACGGCGGCCCCTCGGCCCTCCTGCGCGCTGCAGGCGCCGACGCGCTCCGGGCCGCCGGCGCGTACTCGCTGCTCGAGACCGCCGCCTCGCAGGGTTGGCAGCTCGCGGTCACGCTCGAGCGGGCTCTCGCGCGGCGCGTCCCCATGCTCGGGGTCTCGCTCGTGCTCAACCACCCGCAGATCAGCGGCGCGCTGCGCGGGTATCCGTACGATCCGGCAGCCGACCGGCGGATCGCCGAGTCGCCGCTCCGCTACCTCTACTCCGGCCTCCCCGGGGCGCTCCGCTCACGTGTCCTGCGCTCGATCCCGGTGGAGATCTCCGTCTCGGCCGCGTTCGCGGGGCCGCCGTCGGTCGCGCACGCGGAAGCGCTCCTGCGGGCGGTCGAGCTGCGGCGGACGGAGCTCGACGCGCCGCTCGACGCGCTCGTGATCGGCGTGCCGCGCGCGACGCCGTTCCTGCCGCGGGAGCGCCCGAACCCGCTGCTCGTGACCTACCTCGGGCTCGGGCTCGCGCTGCGCCTCTGGCGCGACGCGTTCCCGGTCGTCGAGGGCGGCACCGCGATCCTCGTCAACCGGTTCGTACGCGTCTTCCCGCACCCGACCCAGCAGCCGTACCGCGCGTTCTTCCATGCCGCCCGGAGCGGCCGCGACCCGCAGTTGCTCGCGGACGCCGAGCAGACGGTGCGGGAGGACGTGCGCGCGATCGATGCGTACCGGGCGGGCCGAACGGTCCATCCTCTGCTCCCGTTCGCCGACTGGTCGGCGTGCCAGCCGGCGCTCGGCCGGCTCGGAGCGGTGCTCGTCGCGGGCGCGCGCGACGCGACCGCCGCCCGCGACCTCGGCTTCGTCCCGACGCGAAGCGTCGGTGCCGCCCTCCACCTCGCCCGCGGCCGCACCGGCACTCCCGCCCGCATCGGCTTCCTGCTCGCGCCCCCGTACTTCCCGCTCCGCGTCGGCCGCCCCGACGAGGCGTGACGCGCGACGCTACGTCTCGCCGAGGTAGGCCTTGCGCACCTGCTCGTTCTGCGCGAGGGCCTTCGCGTCGTCGGTGAGCGCGACGGTGCCCGTCTCGAGCACGTAGCCGCGGTTCGCGACGTTGAGCGCCATCAGGGCGTTCTGCTCGACGAGCAGGATCGACGTCCCCTGCTTGTTCACCTCGACGATCGTCTCGAAGATCCGGTCGACGAAGATCGGGGCAAGGCCCATCGACGGCTCGTCGAGCATCAGCAGCGTCGGGCGGGCCATCAGCGCGCGGCCGATCGCGCACATCTGCTGCTCGCCGCCGGACATCGTCCCCGCCTTCTGGTGACGTCGCTCGGCGAGGCGCGGGAAGAGCGTGAAGACGCGATCCATGTCGCCCTTGAACGCGCCCTTGTCCGTGCGCTGGAAGGCTCCCATCTCGAGGTTCTCGGTGACGGTCATGCGCGGGAACAGCCGCCGCCCCTCGGGCGACTGTGCTATCCCGAGCCGCACGACCTCGTGGGCCGGCATCGTCGTGATGTCGCGGCCACGGAACGAGATCGTGCCGTGGCGAGGATGGTTGAGCCCGTTGATCGAACGGAGCGTCGTCGACTTGCCCGCGCCGTTCGCGCCGATCAGCGTCACGATCTCGCCCTCGTGCACCTCGAGCGAGATCCCCTTGAGCGCCTGGATCGCGCCGTAGTACGTCTCGACCGCGTCGAGGCGCAGCAGCGGCGTGCCGGCCGCGGTCTCCGGGGCGGCACTCACGAGCTCACCGCCGCGCTGCCGAGGTACGCCTCGATCACGCGCTCGTTCCGTTGGATCTCCTGCGGGGTGCCCTCCGCGATCTTCTCGCCGTAGTCGAGGACGGTGACGCGGTCGGAGACACCCATGACAACCTTCATGTCGTGCTCGATCAGGAGCACGG
>DATFMW010000069.1:0-3360 GCA_035266765.1 Gaiellaceae bacterium
TCACCTGTCCGAGCTCCGGCGGGGAGAGGACGATCCGGGCCGAGCTCGCCGAGCCGCCGATCGCTACCTGCATGACGGCGTGGACGGCTTGCGGCAGATCGGCGAGGTGCGTCGTGGGCTGCGGCGTCGCCGGCGTGGCCGGCGGGGCGGCGGGGGCGGCTGGAGTGGCGGGCGTCGGGGACGCCGGCCCGGCGAGCCCCGGTCCGGGAGTTGCGGTGGCCGGCGTCTTGGCCGGGGCAGGGGCTGCGGGCGGGGGTGCCGTCGGCGCAGCGGCGTGCTGGCCGGCCGCCGGCGAGGGGTCGGACGGCTGCTGCGGCGCGTTCGGCACAGGCGGCGCAGGCATGCCCGGAGAGGGCGTGCCCGCCTGCTGCGACGAGCCGGAGCCCACCGGTGCGGCGTGTGTCGACGCGTGCGAGGGGGCGGGGACGGCTGCGGCAGCAGCGGCGGACGCAGGCGCCTCTGTGGTCGCGGCCACGGAGGCGGGCGCCGGCGTTCCGGTTGCGGGTGTTCCGGCGGCGGGAGCGGTGGCGGCCGGCACGGCGGTGCGAGCGGCGGCGCTGGGAGCGGCGGTGGCCGGCACGGCGGTGGGAGCGGCGGCGGCCGGCGCAGCCGGGTTCGTCGCGGCCGCGGCAGCCGCGGCCGCTGCCGCTGCCGCTGGAACTGCGTCCGGCAGGGATCCTGTCGCGGTCGCATCCGGCGAGGAGGTGTGCGCTGCGTGCTTGGGATCGGCCTTGCCGGTCTTGCCGGCCTGCGGTGGGCGACCGGCCGCGGCGCCTTTCGCCGCTCCGGGCGTCGGCGCGGCGGCGCCCGCAGCGGTGGAGCCGGCGGCGGCGGCGGCCGTGGCGGCGGCGGCCTTGGCGGTGGCTGCGGCGAGCGTGGCGGCGGTCTCGGCGGCGGCCGGAGCCGAGCCGGCCTGTGCGGCTGCGGTTGCGGGCGCCCCGGTCTTGGCCCCGGTTCCAGCAGGTGCGGCGGCGGCCGCCGCGGGCGGCGCGGCCGCGGCGAGCGCGGCGAGCATCGGCTCGAACGCGGACCCGGAACCGGCTCCCGCTGCGGGCGCGGAGCTCGCCTGGCCGTCCGCCGTGGCGGTGGCGGTGGCGGTGGCTGGTGCGGCCTTCCCGGCGGGCGCGGCGGAGGTCGGGACGCCGGTCACACGCGTCCCACGGTCGCGAGGATCCGGCTCACGTAGGCCTGCGTCTCCGGGTACGGGGGCACGCCGCCGTAGCTCGCGACGGCGTTCGGGCCGGCGTTGTACGCGGCCAGAGCGAGGGTCGTGTCACCGCCGAACCGGTCGAGCATGCTCTTCAGGTACTGGGTGCCGCCGTCGATCGACTGCACGGGGTCGTACGGGTTCGTGACTCCGAGCCCCTGTGCGGTCGCGGGCATGAGCTGCATCAGGCCGGCCGCACCGGCTGTGCTCGTCGCGTTCGGGTTGAAGCCGGACTCCTGCCCGATCACGGCGCTGATCAGGTTCGGGTCGACGCCGTACCGGGTCGCGGCGGCCTGGATCTCGGCGGAGTAGGGGGCGGAGGCGTTCGGCTGCGTCGCCGCCTGCAGCGTCTGCGCGAAGCCGGTCGACGCGGCGGGGGCCGCGGACGCCGTCGCCGCCGGCGCCGGGGCGAGGGCGGCGTCGAGCTCGGCGATGCGCACCATGGCGGTCGCGAGGCTCATGCGGCGCTCGGGGGGACGAAGGACCTCTGGGTGCGGACGCCGATGTCCTCGATGGAGCGCTGCTCGGCACGCTCGGCCTTGAGCGCGTGGTCGCGCTCCTGCCAGCGCCGCAGCCGCTCGACCGCCTCGCGCTCGCGCGCGGCCACGGCGAGCGCGCGCCGGGCGTCCTCGATCCGCTCGGCTTGCAGCCTCGCGTTCTGTACGGCGACCGCGTGTTCGAGCTCGCGTCGCTCCACGTAGCCCTGCAAGGTGCGGAGCGCCGGCACGTCGATCTCGTGGTCCGGTGCAACCTCGAAGGCCTCGCGCGCCGCGGCGAGGCGGGCGGCTGCGTGGGCGAGCTCGAGGTCGTGTTCGCGGCCGAGGGCGAGCTCACGCGCGAGCGCCTCCTTGGCGGAGGTCTCGGCCTGCTCGCGAAGCTCTCGCACGGCTTCGAGCTTGAATCGAAAGCGGCGCATGACGACGCTGCCCGTAATCGGCCGCACCGGGGCGTGCTTGAGGTGCGGTCTCGTCTCAAGACGGCGTTTCCGGTGCCGATCATCGACGGCTGATGAGCGGCGTCGTCGAGCGGATTCTCTGCGTCGAGGATGACCTGCAGGTTCGCCGGCTGATCACCCGTCTCGTCTCTGCGGCGGGGTATGACTGCGCCGGCGCGGGCGACGCGCGCGAGGCGCGCGACCTGCTCGACCGCGAGCCCTTCTCGATCGTTCTCTGCGACATCGGGCTTCCCGGCGAGTCCGGGCTCGAGCTGCTGCGTGAGGTGAGCGGGCGCAGCCCCGACGTCGCGATGCTGATGGTGACCGGCCGGGACGAGCCGGAGATCGCCCACGTCGCGCTCGAGCTCGGCGCCTACGGCTACCTGACGAAGCCGTTCGCGGAGAACGCGCTTCGGATCAACCTCGCGAACGCCCTCCACCGGCGCCGGCTCGAGATCGAGCGGCGAAGCTACGAGGAGACGCTCGAGGCCACCGTCGCGCTCCGGACCGCCGAGCTGCGCGAGTCCGTGTCACGCCTCGAGGCCTCCGAGGCGGAGCTGCGCAAGGCCTACTGCGAGACGGTCGACCGGCTCGGCCGGGCGATCGAGTATCACGACGGCACCACAGGCGCCCATGTCGAGCGCGTCGCCTCGTATGCGGCCGCGATCGCGCACCGGCTCGGGATCGAGCCCGAGCGGGCCGAGCTCCTGCGCCTCGCGAGCCCGCTCCACGACGTCGGCAAGCTCGCGATCGGCGAGCACATCCTCGCCAAGCCGGCGGCCCTGACGCGCGACGAGCGCTGTGAGATCGAGCAGCACACCGAGGCCGGCTACCGGCTGCTCGCGGGCTCCGGAAACGAGCTGCTCGACCTTGCGGCCACGATCGCCCGGTCCCACCACGAGCGCTGGGACGGCGCCGGCTACCCGCACCGGCTCGCCGGCGAGGAGATCCCGCTCGAGGGCCGGATCGTCGCCGTCGCCGACGTCTTCGACGCTCTGACGAGCGACCGGCCCTACCGGCCGGGCCTCACCTCCGCCGAGGCCCGGGAGCACATCGTGGCGGAGGCCGGTACGGCCTTCGATCCGCGCGTCGTCTCGGCCTTCCTCGAGCTCGAGCTCTAGCGCCTGGTGCGGCGTCTCCCAGCGTTGCACCGGAAACCGTCGTCTCTCGACGCCGCACGTGCGGCCTCCAACGATCCGCGTCTCCGGTCGAACGGTAC
>DATFMW010000070.1:0-2301 GCA_035266765.1 Gaiellaceae bacterium
TCGAAGAAGTTCTGGACGTAGAGCATGAACGCGAAGAGCGTCCCGAGCGAGATCGAGCCCGCGAAGTAGAGGTGGCCGCCGTAGCCGAGCACGACCGCGAGCGCGACCGTCGAGAGCAGGTCGACGAACGGGAAGTAGATCCCGTTCAGCAGCACGGTCTGCAGGTTCGACTCGCGGTAGCGGTCGGCGACCTCGCGGAAGTTCCGCTTCGCCGCGTCCTCGCGCGTGAACGACTGGAGGACGCGCATGCCGGCGATGTCCTCGGCGAGCGTCGCGGTGACGAGGCCGAGCCGCTCCCGGACGGCGGCGTACGCGCGCGAGGAGCGCGTCCGGAAGATGACGGTCGCGAGGCTCATCAGCGGGATCACCGCGCACGTCGCGAGCGCGAGGCGCCAGTCGAGGACGAAGAGCAGGATCGCGGTGCCGATGAGCGTGAGCGAGCTCTGGACGAGCGTCGTCACGCCGGTGGTGACGAGCTGGTCGATCGCCTCGACGTCGTTCGTGAGCCGGCTGATGATCACGCCGGCCTTCGTGCGCTCGTAGAAGCCGAGCGAGAGCCGCTGCAGGTGGTCGAAGAGGCCGGTGCGCAGGTCGGCGAGGATCCGCTCCCCGACCCAGCCCGTGAAGTACGTCTCCACGTACGTCATCCCCCAGCCGGCGAGGCCGGCGGCGAGGAAGACGCCGACGATCAGCCAGAGCCGCCGGCCGGCGTCGCCGTGGACGGCGTCGTCGAGGGCGAGCTTCGCGAGGTACGGCGGTGCGAGCGCCGTGGCGGTCGCGGCCAGGAGCGAGAACACCGACAGGCTCGTGCGCAGCCGGTACGGCTTCGTCAGGCGCCAGAGCGTCCCGACTCGCCGCCGCGTCTGCCGCCACGACCAGTCCTGGACCTCGGCGCCGCGCTGCTGCGTCAGGTGCGAGCCCGCCTGATGGACCCTCACGCGCGCCCCTCGCCGTCGTCCGCTCCCGGCCGGCGGAGCCGGCGTCCGCGGACGACTGACGCCGCTGACGGCGCGGACCGCCGTGCTCCGTCGAGCCTGCGCACGGTGCCTTCCTGACCCGTACCTCCGTACTGTTCCCTCCGGCCCCGCACCGTCAGTGGCGCCCGAGGAACGCGCGAGTTCGACGCGAGGCGTCTCACGCGAACTCCTCCACGTCGGCGCGGGCCTCGACCGCCTCGGTGAACTGGCGCTCGAGCAGGCCGTGCTCGCGGATCTCGCGGTAGACCGGGCTCGTGCGTGCGAGCTCCTCGTGGGTGCCGCGCGCGGCGACGCGGCCGCTGTCGAGGACGACGATCTCGTCGGCGAGCGCGATCGTCGAGAGCCGGTGCGCCACGATCAGCGTCGTCCGGTCGCGCATCGCCTCGCGCAGCCCCTCGCGGATCCTCGCCTCCGTCGTCGCGTCGACCGACGCCGTCGCGTCGTCGAGGATCAGGATGCGCGGGTCGACGGCGAGCGCCCGCGCGATCGCGACCCGCTGCCGCTGGCCGCCCGAGAGCGTGATCCCGCGCTCGCCGATCACCGTGTCGTAGCCCTTCGGCAGCCGCTCGATGAACTCGTGTGCCTGCGCCGCGCGCGCGACCCGCTCCACGTCCTCGTCCGAGAGGTCGGCCCGGCCGAAGGCGATGTTCTCGCGCACCGTGGCCGAGAAGAGGAACGGGTCCTGCGCGATCACGCCGATCGCGCGGCGCAGCGAGACGAGCGAGACGTCGCGGACGTCGGCGCCGTCGACGAGCACGCGCCCAGCGGTCGCGTCGTAGAAGCGCGGCACGAGCGAGGTCAGGGTCGTCTTGCCGGAGCCGGTGTGCCCGATCAGGGCGACGGTGGTTCCGGCGGGAATGTCGAGGTCGACGTCCTCGAGCACCGGACGGCCCGGCAGGTACTCGAACGAGACGCCCTCGAAGCGAATGTGTCCCGTGCCCTCGGCGAGATCGCGTGCCTGCGCGGGGTCGGCGATCTCGGTCGGCTCGTCCATCACCTGGAAGATCCGCTCGCCCGACGCGGTCGCCCGCTGCGCCTGCCCGATCCACATGCCGAGCGAGCGCAGCGGCGTCACGAGCATTGCGAGGTAGAGGTTGAATGCGACGAAGCCGCCGGGCGTGAGCGAGCCGTGGACGACCATGCGGGCGCCGACGAGCAGCACCGCGGCCTGCGCGATCATCGGCAGGAACGAGATCAGCGGCACGTACATCGCGCGCTGCCGGTTCGCTCGCAGCGTCTGTGCGAACACCGACTCGGAGCGGCGGCGGAACTTCGTCTCCTCGGCCGGCTCCTGCGCGAACGCCTTGACGACGTGGACGCCGAC
>DATFMW010000071.1:0-4400 GCA_035266765.1 Gaiellaceae bacterium
CCTTCGGCCGGAACCGCTCGGGATGCCAGCCGCGCCGCCACTCCTCGCCCATCGACGGGTTCTGCGTGCACCGGATCGGCGTCGCCGTCCAGTCGCCGGTCACGCAGACGTTGCAGCCGATGCACTCGCGGATATCCTCCAGCCGGCCCTCCTCGATCTTGCGAGGGAGGAACGGGTCGGCGATCGAGGGCCGCGCCGCACCGATCAGGTCGAGCACGCCGTCCCGGACGAGCCGCACCATCGTGTCCGGCGACGTGAACCGCCCAACGCCGACGACGGGCTTCGAGGTGAGCGCCTTGATGCCGCGAAAGTGCGGCTCGGTCCAGTTCTCCTCGCCGAACCGCGACGTGATCGAATCGTCGTCCCAGACACCGACCATCACGTCCCAGACGTCGGGCAGCTCGCCGACGAGCGCGAAGAGCTCCTCGATCTCACCGCGCTCGAGACCGTCCGCGCCGAGGAGCTCGTCGACGACGAGGCGGCACGCGACGGCGGCGCGCCCGTCCACCTCGGCGAGCGTGTCCTCGAGCACCTCGCGCAGCAGCCGGGCCCGGTTCGCGAGGCTGCCGCCGTACTCGTCGTCGCGGTCGTTGGTCCGGCGCGAGAGGAAGTGCTGGAGCGTCGTCAGGCCGTGGGCGGCGTAGACGTAGACGACGTCGTAGCCGGCGCGGAGCGAGCGTGCGACCGCCTGCCGGTGCCGCCGGCGCAGGGCGGCGATCTCGTCGCGGCCCATGCGCCGAGCCTGGATCGGCTCGTGCCCGGTGACCGGCAGATGCGACGGCCCACTCGGCGGGATGCGGCCGTAGAGGTTCGCGGACGCCATGCCGCTGTGGACGAGCTCGACGCCGGCCAGGGCGCCGTGCGCATGCACCTGCCCGACGAGCCGCTCGTGCGCCGCGATGTCCCGGTCGTCCCAGAGACGGCCCTCGACGAAGAAGCCGAGGTCCGAATCGGGATGGATCTCGACCTCCTCGGTGCAGACCACCGCCCAGCCGCCCTCCGCCTTGACGCCGCGCATCACGGCGTGCGCGGTCGGGTCGCGGTGGCCCATGCCGTTGCAGTGGGGCACCTGGAAGAACCGGTTGCGGGCGGTGACCGGGCCGATCGCGACGGGCTCGAACAGGATGTCGAAGCGGCGGTCGTGCATCATGCTGCCGCCCCTACCGTCCCAGATCCGACGAACGCGCGCGTTGCGAGACAGCTCGGCGCGGCCTAGTACCGGCGCGGCTCTTCGGGCGGCGGGGCCTGCCCGTCGGGCGCCCGCCGCGCGGCGGCTGCGGCCTGCTTCTTGTCCTGCTTGAGCCTGCGCTTCTCGCGGACCGCCTGCTCGCGGTCCCTCTTGGCGGCCGTCTGCGGATTTCGTTTCGAAGCCATGCACGTCCTTTCGCTCGGGGTCGGCCCCGCGCGGGCCGCGGGAACGACGGGTGATGCTACGAGCGCGCGGTCTCGTGCTTGCGGAAAACGAGGACGGCGTTGTGGCCGCCGAACCCGAAACTGTTGCTCACCGCGACGTCGACGGGACTGCGCCTCGGCTCGTTCGGGATGTAGTCGAGGTCGCACGCGGGGTCGACCGCCTCGTAGTTGATCGTCGGCGGCATCACGTCGTTGCGCACGGCGAGGACGGTGACCGCCGCCTCGACCGCGCCCGCCGCTCCGAGACAGTGACCCGTGGCGCCCTTGATCGAGGAGATGGGCAGCGAACGCGCCTTCTCCTCGCCGAAGGCGAGCTTCAGCGCGGCGGTCTCGAGCGCGTCGCCGAGCGGCGTCGAGCTCGCGTGGGCGTTGACGTAGTCGACGTCGTCCGGCTCGACGCCCGCGTCCGCGAGTGCGGAGAAGATCGCCCGCGCCTGGCCGGCACCGGCCGGGTCCGGCTCGGTGACGTGATGGGAGTCGGAGCTGACGCCGTAGCCGGCGAGCTCGGCATGGATCGTCGCGCCGCGTGCGAGCGCGTGCTCCCGCTCCTCGAGCACGAGCACGGCGGCCCCCTCCCCCATCACGAAGCCGTCGCGTCCCGCGTCGAAGGGGCGGCTCGCCCGGGTCGGATCGTCGTTGCGGCGCGAGAGCGCGCGCATCGCGGCGAAGCCGGCCACGGCGAGCGGCGTGACGCCCGCCTCCGAGCCGCCGCAGAGCATCGCGTCGGCGCGGCCGAGCCGGATCGCGTCGTAACCGTCGCCGAGCGCCATCGCCGACGCAGCGCACGCCGTGCACGGTGCGGTGACCGGCCCGCGCAGGCCCAGCTCCATCGAGACCCAGCCGGCCGCCATGTTCGGCATGAACGCGGTCACGAGCGTCGGCGGGATGCGTCCGCTCGGTGCGAGCTGGCAGCATTCGGTCAGGCTCGCGACGCCGCCCTGGGCGGTCGCGATCGAGGCCCCGACGCGGCCGACCTCGAGCGAGACGTCGAGCCCCGAGTCGGCCTCGGCCATCCGGGCGGCCGCAACGGCGAGTTGCGTGAACCGGTCGGTCCGGTGCAGCGCCTTCCGGTCGAGCCAGTCGCCCGGCGCGAACTCGTCGGCCTGGCAGGCGATCCGCACCGGGTGCCCCTCGGACTCGAATGCGGTGATCGGCCCGCAGCCGCTGTCCCCGGCGAGCAGGCGTCCCCAGGTCGCCTCGAGATCGCCGCCGAGCGGCGTCACGGCGCCGAGGCCGGTGACCACGACGCGGCGGTCGTATCCGCTCACAGGCTCACGCCGCCGCGAGGTTGACGAGATGAGGGGGCCTGCACCACTGCCCCTAAGAGTGCCTGCAACCCCGGCGCACGCGCGCGGCCGGATGCCGGCGGCGCCGATCGACAGACGGCCGTTTGCGACGGAACTGTCACCGATCTGGTGCCCGGCGGCCACATCGACGAGCGTCCACCGTCGGAGGATCCCGTGCGTGGAGCACGCCCGCGTTCTGGAGGCATCGTCACGGATGAAGCACGCTGCGAACGCGATCATGCGCGGTGCGGCCACGCTCGAGGGCCGGCTCCCGCTTCCGTATTACTGCGAATGCGACGCCCCCACGTGCCGACGGGCGATCTGGCTGACCGCCGCGGCCTACGACCGGCTCGACCGCGGCGCGCCGCTTCTGGCAGAAGAGCACGAGCTGCGCCTCGCCCGGGCGGGCTGACGCCTACCGCACCAGCCGGTAGCCGACGCCGCGAACGGTGAGGATGCGCTCGGGACGCCGTGGGTCGCGCTCGATCTTCGCGCGGAGCCGGCGAATGTGCGCGTCGCACGTGCGCGTCTCCCCGTTGAAGTCCGACGACCAGAGCCGCGCGAGGAGCTCCTCCCGCGGCACGACCTCGCCCGGGCGTTCGCTCAACAGCCCGAGGAGCTCGAACTCGGAGACGGTGAGGTGCACCGGCTCGCCCTCCACCGTCACCTCCCGGCTGACCCGGTCGAGCGTGAGGTCGCCGATACGGCGAACGCTGTCGGCCGCGCCCGTGTGATCGAAGTCGACTCGGCGCAGGTGCGCTTGTACCCGGGCGATCAGCTCGTGCATCGAGAACGGCTTCGTGACGTAGTCGTCCGCACCGCGCTCGAGCCCGAGCACCTTGTCCGTCTCGGCCCCGCGCGCCGAGAGCATGATGATCGGCGCGATCGTCTCGGTGCGGACGAGCCGGCAGACGTCGAACCCCGTCAGGCCGCCGGCGAGGACGACGTCGAGGATGAGCACGTCGGCGGGCCGCGCGCGGAAGGCGTCGAGCGCCGTTTCGCCGTCGCGCGCGATCTCGGTCTCGTACCCCTCGCGCCGCAACGCGAAGGCGATCGACTTCGCGATCAGCTCCTCGTCCTCGACGATCAGGACACGCTTGCTCATGCCGCCGCGAGTGTCATCGTGACAATGGTGCCGCCGCCGCGGCGCGACGAGATCTCGAGCTCGCCGCCGAGCGCCTGCACCATCTCCTGCGCGATCGCCAGACCGAGGCCGAAGCCGTCCCGGCTGCGCTCCCCGCCGCGGAAGAAGCGGGCTGAGGCGCGCTCACGGACGTCGTCCGGCATCCCCGCCCCCGTATCGGCGACCTCGATCGCGACACGGTCGCCCGCCGGTCGGCTCGAGAGCGTGATCGAGCCGCTCGTCGTGTGACGACTCGCGTTCCTCGTCAGGTTCGCCAACGCACCCTCGACGAGCGCCCGCTCACCGTGAACCGCCTCGCCGTCGCACTTCACCACCAGGCGCACACCCGGGCGCACCTCGAGGCGGGCCGCGACGTCGGTGAGGATCGGCTCGAGCTCGACGCGTTCCCGGCGCATCGTCCCCGGGTCGGCCTGCACCCGCGCGAGCAGGAGCAGCGCCTCGGAGAGCCGCACCAGGCGGTCGATCTCCGACACGATCCCCGAGATATAGAAATCCCGCTCCGCCGGCAGCTCCTTCGCACCACGCTCGAGCGCGTCCGCGGCGGTCGCGAGGGCGGC
>DATFMW010000072.1:0-2433 GCA_035266765.1 Gaiellaceae bacterium
AGCGGACGAGCAGCGACGGCCGCGGCCCCTCGAGCTCGAGGTCGGCCCAGTCGAGCGCGATCAGCTCCGCCCGCCGCAGTCCGGTTTGGACGAGCGTGAGCAGGACGAGCCGGTCGCGCTCGGCGAGGCCCGCGCGCCTCCGAGGCGGGTGCTCGGCGGCGGCGAGAAGGCATGCGAACTCCTGCTCGGTCAGCCAGTCCGCCTCCTGCTGCGGCTTCGGCGGCGCCTCGAGGTCGAGGAACGGGTCCGGCGTCCCACTCCGCCGGCTGAGCCAGCGCAGGAAGCGGCGCAGGAGTCCGAAGCGGCGGTAGTAGGTCGCCGGCGCGGGCTCGGCCCGCGGCTGTTAGTCCGCCAGGTAGTCGACGATCGTCGCTTCCTCGAAGACGCTGCGGCCGCGGTCGCCGCACCAGGCGAGGAGGTCGTCGATCGCGATCCGGTAGGCGGTGATCGCGCTCTCGCTCCGCTTCGCCGCCTGAAGCCGGCGCAGCCACTCGTCGCGGGCGCGCCGCAGGTCGATCGGCGCGGGCGGCGTCGGCGGTGCCTTCCTCAGCTCGCCGAGGAGCCCCGCGACGAGCGCCACTGCGTCATTCGCGGGCCCGGCTTCCACCGGTCGTGGCTTTGGTGCGGGAGCTTGTGGCGGAGGAGCCGGGTCCTCGCGTCTCCGGCCGGGCGATTCGCCGGCCTCGAGCTCGAAGAGCGCGAGCTGCCGGGGCGAGGACTTCATCGAGGTCACGTAACTTATCAGGCACGCGAAATGAAGTCAACACGGAGGTAGAATCGGCGCCACGATGACGGCAGCGCAGATCATCCGCGAGGCGCGACTGAAGGCGGGCCTGACGCAGACAGAGCTCGCCTCGCGGTTGGGACGCGAGCGGGCTCAGGTGGCCCGCTGGGAGACGGGCGGCCAGGAGCCGAGCTTCGCCAACCTCACGGCCGCCGTCGAGGCCTGCGGCTTCGCGCTCGACGTCGCGATCATCGAGCGCGCGCCGACGCCGGAGCTCGACGCCGAGCTCGAGGCGAGCGTGCCGCAGGCGCCACAGCAGCGTGTCCAGGCGCTGCTCGAGAAGCTCGAAGGCGGGTCATGAGCAGCCGGCCGCGGTTCGACCCGTACGAGCTGCTCGCCGCACTCGACCAGGAGCGCGTCAGCTACGTGATAATCGGCGGCTTCGCGCGCGTCGTTCATGGGAGCGGCGAGGTCACCGACGGGCTCGACATCGCGCCGTCGTTGCGTGACGAGAATCTCCGCCGCCTCGACCGCGTGCTCGACCAGCTCGGTACCCGCGAATCAGCTCGCGCGGAGCAGCTGTCATCGCGCGAGCCGCTGACCGTGGAGACCCGCGCCGGCGAGCTGCGCATCGTGCCCGAGCCGTGGGGTACACGTGGCTACGACGACCTACGCATCCGAGCCAACCGCGAGAACCTCGGCCGCGGCGCGCGGCCCGCCGTCGCTTCGGTTGTCGACTGCGTCCGCATGCTCGACGCGAGCGAGCGCGAGCTCGACGCCGAGCGTCTCCTACGCATGCGTCGGATGATGGAGCTCGAGCGCCGGCTCGTTCCGCGGCGCGGCCTCCGCATCGAGCGCTGAGCCGAGGCTGTCGACCTCTCGCGAGCAGCAGCTACTGACCTCGATAGCCAGAGAGACACAGATGCATCATTGCGATGCGACCTCTCAAGCCGACGTGCCGGAGTTCGTCAGGCGGAGGCGAGCGCCACCGCGTCGCAGGCCACTTGGGCGTCACGAAGAGCGACCCCGAAGCGAAACGCAGCTGCATGGCGTTCCGGCGGGTGAACCTTGGAGAACTTCGTCGGGTCGAGTACGTACATGGCGAGGAGCCATCCGGTCTCGAAGAACACCGCGCCGTGCTCCATGCCACCGGGCGAGTGCCGGTCGAGGTCCACACTGTCGACGATGGCGGCAGCGGTCAGGCCGATCGCCTCCGAGCGCCCGCTGACGGTGCCGTCGGTGAGGTACTTCTCCGCCCAGTGGTGCGCGATCTCGGGTGCGGAGGGCTCGCACCCCATTTGTTCTGCCCTCCGCCACTGCCATCCCGCGGTCGAAAGTGCCGTCAGGGTGTAGAAGCGGACGTCGTCCTGCCGCGCGTTTGGGTCGCCGAGGACGTTGCGAGCATTGACTGCCTCGGCGATGCGCACGTCGTCGTCGGGAATGTCGAATTCGGTCCCGAAGAGCTGGAAGCACCAGTCGTAGAACGCTAGGTCGAGCCTCGCTGCGTCGGACGATGAGAGTTCGTCGAGCCCGGAGATCTCGTCGGCAAGCTGCGTCGCAACGGGAACACGCGGCCGGTATTGCTCGTACTCGCCGCCGCGCGGGTTGCCACGGAGGCCGATGTCGATCTGGGTTCCATCGACAATCGGCCCGTTCGCCGCGCACTCGTTGCAGACCCACAGCGCCATTTCTCCGTCAACCGAAACTGT
>DATFMW010000073.1:0-4900 GCA_035266765.1 Gaiellaceae bacterium
TCTTCTTCGGGGTGAACGTGAACGTCGTCTTGCTGGGCTTCGACTCGGTGCCGCCCATGATGATCTTGTTCACGCCGAGGCCGGCCGCGTTGAAGCTGTGCGGCATGTCGTCGTAGTTGTAGACGGTGACCTTCACCGGCACGCCCTTGAGGGCGTTGAAGCTCGCCGGCAGGAACGCGTCGTGCCACTGCCCGTCGGAGCCCTTCTTCGCATGCTGCTCGTCGGAGCGGATCACGAGCGTGGCCTGCAGCGCGAAGTGGGGCGCCTTGAAGACCTGCTTGCCGTTCGCGGCGGCCGGGCGCGCCGCCGAGGCGACGGCGACCACGATCAGTGCGAGCGCGGCCGCGAGGCCGACAAGGGCGAGGCGGCGAGTGGTGCGATTCATGAAACGTCCTCCTTTGGGCGGTTCCACAGGCCGACGGTCGATCGGCGTGCGGGTCTCGGTTCGAAGACTCGGTTCTCGCCCCTAGGTCTATCGGCGGTGCCCGTTACGGCTCCATAGCGGAGCCGTCACAGATCCGTTACGGCTGCTGCGGGAGCTAGGTCGGCTCGGCGAGCATGTAGCCGTGGCCGGGACGCGTGACGATGTAGCGGGGATCGGAAGGATCGTCGGCGAGCTTCTGGCGGAGCCTCCACAGCGTCACGCGGAGGATCTCGTGCTCGCCCCGGTAGGCGTCGCCCCAGACGCGGGTCAACAGCTCGTCCCGGCTGAGCACGGCGCCGGCGCTCGCCGCGAGGCAGGAGAGCAGCCGGTACTCGGTCGGGGACAGACGCAGCTCGCGTCCGGCGACCGTCACCTGCTTCCGGCGCGCGTCGATGCGGAGGTCGCCGATCTCCAGCGTCTCCGGCTCTCGCTCGACGTCTTCCGGCGGGCGGGAGCGCCGCAGCACCGCCTCGACGCGGGCGAGCAACTCCTGCGCCGAGAACGGCTTCGTGACGTAGTCGTCGGCGCCGAGCCGCAGGCCCTGCACCTTGTCCTCCTCGGCGCCCTTCGCCGTCAACATGATGATCGGGCACGTCGAGCGCTCGCGGACGCGCCGGCACACCTCGAAGCCGTCGATGCCGGGCAGCATCAGGTCGAGCACGATCAGGTCGTGTTCCGCCGCGGCGACCTCCTCGAGCGCGTCCTCTCCGCTCGCGGCGACGTCGACCCGGTAGCCGGCCGCCTCGAGGTTGAACCGGATGATCTCCAGGTAGCGCGGCTCGTCGTCGACCGCGAGGATGCGCTCAGCGGGCATGCCGGGTGTCCTTTCCTCTCCGCGATGACCCGCAGGGCAGGGCGGGGGCTTCACCGATGTCTGCCGTCGGGGGCTCAGGGGACATTGCGTCGATGAACGCTAACGAGCGCCGACGGAGCGGAGTGAATCGCGGCGTCCGCAGGCTGCTCTCGGTCTGGACACGTCTCACCCTCTGGCCGCGGCTGGCGATCGGCGTGACGCTCGGCTTCGGCATCCTGTTCGCCGGTTTCAGCGTCCTCGGGATTCGCGCGGTCGACGAGAGCACGAACAGGATTCTCCAGGAACGGCTCGTGATCGCCGAGATGCTGGCGCGGGACTTCGACGGCCTGCTCGAGCACGACTTCTCCGACCTCTCCGCGTTCAACGCGGCCGCCGTGTCGTCGCCCGGCGAGCGCGCGCTCCTCGGGGAGATCTACCAGAACGGCAGCGGCGAGTTCGCGACGGTCTCGCTGCTGGAGCTCGACGGCCGCGTTCTCGTCTCGCTCGGACCGGGCGCGCCGCCCAAGGGCGCCTTCCTGGCGCGGAGATTCGGCGTCGCGAGCGTGCTCGCGGGTGGGGCCCAGAGCATCTCGAACCCGTTCTGGGACTCCCTTCACCGGCCGGTCGTCGCGCTCGCCGTCGCGATCCGGGATCGCACCGGGCCGCGGGCGGTGCTCGTCGGGACGCTCGACCTCACCGGCCCGGCCGTGATGCAGCGGCTCGACGCGGCGAGACGCCTCGGCCGCACCGGGCACGCCGAGCTCGTCGGCCCGGGCGGGATGGCGCTCGCCTCGACCGAGTTCGATGACGTGCTGAAGCCGGGTGAGCACGCCGCCTTCTATCGGAGCATGCTCGAGGCCTCGAAGCCCGGGATCGGCGACGTCGTCCACACCGGCCCGGACCCGAGCCCGAACGACGGGGACGGCGAGCGGCACGTGATGGCGTTCGCCCGGCTCGCCGGCGCGCCCTGGGGTGTCGCGCTCGGCGGCACCGACAGCGAGACGTTCGCGCCGGCGCGCCGGCTGCGCCGCACGCTCTTGCTCGCGGGCTCGACCTCGCTCGCCGCACTCTGGCTGCTCACGCTCCTCGGTGCGCGCTTCCTCGTCCGGCCGGTGCGCGAGCTCACCGGCGCCGCCGAGGAGATGGCGTCGGGGAACCTCGAGCGGCCCGTGACCGTCTCCGAGGGCGGTGAGATCGGGGTGCTCGGCGAGAGCCTCGAGACGATGCGCGCGCAGCTCAAGGACTCGCTCGAGACCGTGCGCCGCTGGGGGGAAGAGCTGGAGCTGAAGGTCGCCGAGCGCACCGGCGAGCTGAACGCCCGCAACAGGCAGCTCGCCGCGGTCAGCGCGGTCATGACAGCCGCGAACGAGTCGCACGACCTCGAGACGATGCTGCGACGGTGCCTCGACGTCGTGCTCGAGCAGACAGGGGCCGACGCCGCCGCGATCCGGCTCGTCGACGAGGAGCCGGGCCCAGCGACGGAGGTCTCGTCGCGCGGGGCGTGGGCCGACTTCCCCTGTTCGAGCTGCACCGACCGCTTCTGCTTCGACGCGACCGCGGGCGGTGACGCGCTCTATCTGGACGCCCGCGAGCGCGAGCGGCTCCATCCCGCCTGTGCGGTCTCCGCCGACGCGCTCGCTGTCCTGCCCCTGCACGGTCCGAACGGCGTCGTGGGCATCCTCACGCTCGGCCGCCGGCACGGCGACCTGCCGGCGCCGGACGAGCGCCGTGTCCTGGCGGCGATCTGCGATCAGATCGCCGTCGCGGTCGAGAACGCGCGCCTCGCGGGCGAGCTGCGGCGCCTCGAGGCCCGGCACGAGGTGCAGCGGCTCCGCAGCGAGCTGATCTCGGCCGTCTCGCACGAGCTGCGCACGCCGCTCGGGTTCATCAAGAGCTACGCGACGACGCTCCTGCGCGAGGACACGCCGATCGAGACCGCGACACGGCAGCAGTTCCTCCGGATCATCGACGAGGAGACGGACAAGCTCGAGCACATGATCGACGAGCTCCTGGACGCGAGCCGGCTGCAGGCGGGGCGCCTGCCGATCGATCGCAAGCCGGTCCGTCTCGGCACCCTCGTCACGCGCGTCGTCGAGAAGGCGCGGCCGGCGCTCGCCGACGGCCATGACGTCGCGCTCCAGATCGCCGGCGAGGATCCGCTCGTCGACGTGGACGAGCTCCGGATCGAGCAGGTGCTCGACAACCTGCTCGAGAACGCCTCCCGCTACTCCGACCCCGGCTCCGAGATCGAGGTCGCCCTCGTCACCGAGGACGGGCACGCGCTCCTCAGCGTGACCGACCGTGGTGACGGCATCGCCGATGCGGAGCTCGACCAGATCTTCGAGCCCTTCTACCGTGGCCAGAACTCGAAGCAGCGCGGCATCCGCGGCGCCGGGCTCGGCCTCGCGATCTCCCGCGGCATCGTCGAGGCGCACGGCGGCCGGATCTGGGTCGAGAGCCTCCAGGGCCGGGCGACGACGTTCCTGCTCTCGATCCCGCTCGCCGAGACCGTATAGCCCGTTCGACGGCCGTCTCCGACATCTCGGGCGAGAGGGCGCTCGCGCAGGCGAGTGTTTGTGTATGTTCCCTGAGTGGCTACTGCAGTCGTGCGGGCTGGGATCTACGCCCGGATCTCGTCGGATCGGGAGGGGGACGGTCTCGGCGTGGCGCGGCAGATCGAGGATTGCGAGCGGCTGGCGGAGAGGAAGGGCTGGCGGATTGTGGAGCAGTACGTCGACGACGATGTGAGCGCGTGGAGCGGGAAGCGGCGGCCGCAGTACCTTCGTAGCCTGCACGACCTCGAGACGGGGACGATCGACGGGCTGCTCGTCTACGACCTTGACCGGCTGCACCGGCAGCCGAGTGAGTTGGAGTCGTTCATCGAGCTTTGCTCGCGGTTGCGGCTGACGAACGTCGCGTCGGTGAGCGGCGACATTGATCTGACGACGCCCGACGGGCAGTTCCAGGCTCGTATCCCCGGTGCGGTGGCGAAGAAGGAGAGCGACGACAAGAGCCGCCGCATCCGGCGCAAGCACGAAGAGATCGCTGCGAGTGGCAAGGCCTCCGGCGGTGGCAGCCGCCCGTACGGCTACGAAGACGACAAGGTGACGGTGCGTCCGGCGGAGGCGGCGATCGTCGCGGAGTGTGCGAAGCGGCTGCTTGCTGGTGAGCCGGTGCGGTCGATCGCGGCCGACTTGATCGCGCGCGGCGTTCCGACCTCGACCGGTCGCGAGTGGTCGCCGCAGAGTCTGCGTCGGATGCTCGCATCCCCGCGGATCAGCGGCCAGCGCGCGCACAAGGGCGAGATCGTGGCGACCGCAGTCTGGCCGGGGATCGTCAGCGTCGAGGACGGTGCGGCGATCCGGGCGCTTCTTGGGAACCCGGAGCGGCGAACGAACAAGGCTGCACGCCGCTATCTGCTCGGCGGGATCTTGGTCTGTAGCCACTGCGGGGAGCGGCTCGTCGCCCGTCCGCGCAGCGGCGGCAAGCGCCGCTATGCCTGCGCGAAGGGCCCCGGCTTCTCCGGGTGCGGCAAGACCTACATCAACGCCGACGAGGTGGAGCGCTTCGTCACCGAGGCAGCGCTCCATCGCCTCGATTCCACGGAGTTGAAGCGCAGCCAGGAACGGCGGCAACGCGAGGCACCCGACGCGCAGCGGTGGCTTTCCGAGACGGAGGCGGCG
>DATFMW010000074.1:0-6794 GCA_035266765.1 Gaiellaceae bacterium
CCCGGCGGTCGTGCTTCTCGGCGCGGGCGGGCTCGCCTATACGGCGGGCGCGATCGTCTACGCCCGCCGCCGGCCGGACCCGGTGCCGTCCGTGTTCGGCTACCACGAGGTCTTCCACGCGCTGACGCTCGTCGCGCTCGCCTGCCAGTACGTCGCGATCGCGTTCTTCGTCGTTCGCGTCGGCTGAATCCCCAACGAAAAAGGACGGCTGCTCGTGCAGGGAACGATGCTGTGGTTCAACCGGGACAAGGGGCACGGATACATCCGCACCGAGGCCGGTGAGCGCCTCTACGTGGAGGAGAGCGGGTTCCTCCCCGGCGAGGTGCCGGAGGGACGCTGCAAGGGGCTTGCGGTCACCTTCGAGCGCGTGGACGAGGGCGACGCGTACGCGGTCGGCGTGACGTTCGAGGTCGCGGACGTACCTCGCCGGGCGCGCATGCGCCGCTCCCGCGGCGGCGTGGGCTAGCGGCCTGCTCGAGGAGTACCGCGGCAAGCTCGCCGCTGGAATCGCGCCCGCGAATCTCCTGCTCGTGCGGTTGTCCCCCATAGCCGGCACGATCCGCTAAGCTGCACCGCTACAAAACTGTGTAGTTGTTCTAGCGGAGGAGTGGTGGAATGTCGGAGTGGCCCCTCGAGCGGGTGCTGTTTGCGCTCGCCGGTTCAGTGACGCTCGCAAGCGTGGCGCTTGCCGCGTTCGCGAGTCCGTGGTTTCTGCTTCTGACGGCGTTCGTCGGAGCGAGTCAGTGGTCGTTCGTCGTCGCGGGCGGTTGCCCCGCGTCGGTCGTACTGGAGCGTGCCTTCGGCCTGCAGCGGGGATGCTCCAGGTGAGTGCGCTCGATCTCGCGGAACGGCTCGAGGCCGAGCCGCGCACGAAGTCGGACATCGGTCCGATCGGCCGGCTCGGCCGTTTCGCCGCGGACCACGCCCGCGCCGTCGCGATCGCCTGGGTGGTCGTGGCCGTCGTCCTCGGTGCGTTCGCGCCGAAGGTGGAGCACGCGCTCTCGGGCGCAGGCTGGGAGGCATCCGGTTCCCAGTCCGTCCAGGCGCGCGCGCTGATCCAGCGCAACTTCGCCGGGCTCTCGAGCCAGGCCCTGATGGTCGTCCTGCACTCGAGCGACGCACGCTTCGGCGGCCCGGCCTTTACGGCCACGGCCACCCGGGTCGAGCGGATCCTCCGCGGCGACACGCGCGTCGCGTCGGTCGTGCCGCCCCGCCCGGGTGCGTCCGTCTCGGCCGACGGGCACACCGCGATCGTCATGGCGGGTGCGAAGGGCGACCCGACCGCGATGGTCGCCGCCGCCGACGCGCTCAAGGGCTCGCTCGCCGCGGCCGGCTCCGGCGGCGTCTCGGTCTCGCTCACCGGCGCGTCCGGCATGTGGTCGGACTTCAACACGGCGAACCGCACGGCGATGATGAAGTCCGAGCTCTTCTCCTGGCCGGTGACGCTCGGGATCCTCGTGCTCGCGTTCGGCTCGCTCGTCGCGGCCGGGCTGCCGCTCCTGCTCACGATCCTCGGGCTGCTCAGCTCTGCGGGCCTTCTGACGATCCTCACGCACGGGTTCGAGGTCTCGATCTGGGCGATGAACTTCGCGCTCATGTTCGCGCTCGCGCTCGGGATCGACTACGCGCTCTTCGTCGTGCACCGCTTCCGCGGCTCGTACTTCGGCTCGAAGCTCGACGTCCGCGACGCGGTCGCGGTGACGATGGACACGGCGGGCAAGGCCGTGCTGTTCTCGGGCCTGACCGTGCTCGTCTCGCTCTCGGCGGTGATGCTCGTGCCGAGCCCCGCGTTCCGCTCGATGGCGCTCGGGATCATGGCGAGCGTCGTGTTCGTCCTGCTCGCGACGCTGACGCTCTTGCCGGTCGCGCTCGCGAAGCTCGGCCCGAAGGTGGACGCGCTCGCGCTCAAGTGGGTGCACTCCGGCGAGCACCGTTCGCCCGCGTTCGCCCGTTGGGGCGAGCGGCTCTGGCGGCACCCGCACGTGTACGGGCCCGCCGCGACGCTCATCCTCGTCCTGCTCGCGCTGCCGGTCTTCGGCCTGAAGACGGGGATGCCGTCGATCGCGGTCGTACCGCAGCACGACGGCTCCCGCACCGGCTACGCGCTTGTCCAGAAGGCGTTCGGGACGGGCGCGCCGGGGACGCTCCAGGTCGTCGCGCCCGCCGGTGAGGCGGCCCGCGTCGCCGCCGTTGCCCGCGCCGACACCGGGGTCGCCCGGGTCATGCCGGTGCAGCGGGGCGGCAGTGGGCTCGCGCTCGTCCAGGTGGTGCCGAAGACCGACCCGTCGGCTCCCGCCACCGGGGCGACGATCGACCGGCTCCGGGCCGCGCTCCCTGCCGGAGCGCTCGTCGGTGGGGCCGCGGCCGAGAACCACGATCTCGAACGGGCGCTCTCGGCGAAGACCCCGCTCGTGATCGGGATCGTGCTCGTGCTCGGGTTCCTGCTCCTGCTCGTCGCGCTCCAGGCGCCGTTGATCGCCGCGCTCGGCGTGCTCACGAACCTGCTCGCCGTCGGCGGCGCGTTCGGCGTCGGTCGGCTCGTCTTCCAGGACGGGCACGGCGCGGGGCTCCTCGGCTTCCAGCCGCAGGGCTTCCTCGACGCGTGGGCGCCCGTGTTCTTCTTCGCGATGATCTTCGCCATCTCGATGGACTACACGGTGTTCCTGCTCTCCTCGGCGAAGGAGCACTTCGACCGCTCGCACGACCCGAAGGACGCCGCCGTCGGCGGGCTTGCACACTCCGGGCGCGTGATCTTCGCGGCCGCCGCCGTGATGGTGGCCGTGTTCTTCACGTTCGCGCTCTCCGGGCCGCTGCCGCCGAAGGAGATGGGCGTGATCCTCGGCGTCGCCGTCCTGCTCGACGCGTTCCTGATCCGCCTCGTGCTGATCCCGACGCTGCTGCGCGTCTTCGGGCGCGCCGCCTGGGCGCTGCCGGCCTGGCTCGACCGGCTGCTCCCGAACGTCCGCTTCGGGCACGAGTGATCGTCACGTGGGTGGGGCGCCGACGGGGCTCCCCACCCACGAACACCGCCCTCGGCCCGGCGAGCGCGTGACACTCTCGTCACTCTGGTGCCTGGCACCGCGACCTGCCGCTCGTGACGCTTTCGTGACGATCGAGCGCATGGATAGGCGGCTCGTGACGCTTTCGTAACGGAGGTGCCAGGCACGATCTCGCGCGACGCGCCCTGGGACATGGCCGGGGTAGCCAGGGCTGGCGGAGCTCGATTCGGTGCCGGGCGCGGTCGGGCTCTCGAGCGCCGCGAGCCGGCACGGGCGTCTCCACACCGTCTCCACACGGCCTGCAAGGGGCCTGCGCCGCCGCGGGCTTCACTGCAGTTCACACAGGCAATGCGAGACGAGAGGAGCACCACGATGAGAAACGGACGGATGGCCAAGCTGGCGGCGGCAGGCGCGACGGTCGCCCTCCTCGCTAGCGTCGGAGCGGCGGTCGCCTCCGCGCAGGGCGGCCCGCCCGCAGGCGCACCGCGCCTCGGCCTCCAGCAGGAAAACGGTGCGGCCGTGGCCGGCGCCTACGGGATCCGCGCGGGTGGCGTCGTCATGGACGCGGCGGCTGCCTACATCGGGATCGACGAGTCCGCGCTCGCGGTGGCTCGCCACGACGGCTCCTCCCTGGCGCAGATCGCGATCGACAACGGCAAGACGGTCGTGGGCCTCGAGGCGGCGCTCGTCGACGCCTTCAAGGTGAATCTCGACTCGCTCGTCTCGGCCGGGCGGATCACCCAGGCACAGGCCGACCAGATGCTCGCCGGCTTCAAGGCGAACGTCTCGACGGTCGTGACCCGGACGGCGACCGGCCCCGCGAACGGCCGCGGCTTCGGGCGCGGCATGGGCGGCGGCCCGGGCCTCGGCCTCGGCCAGTGCCCGAACGCCTGAGGTTCCCGGCGGCGATGAGGGCGGGCGTCACGGCGCCCGCCCTCTCGCGTGCTCGGGACGACTACCTATCGGCTTCGGCGATCTCCCCGATGCGACGCGAGGCCCCGTTCGCGACGATCGAAACAAGATGAGCGTCAGCGGGGCGACAGTCCTCGTCGTCGAGGACGAGCGCAAGATCCGCGAGCTCGTCCGCGACTACCTCGAGCGCGAAGGGCTCGGCGTCCTCACGACCGAGTCGGGTGCCGAGGCGATCTCGCTCGCTCGCGAGTCGGAGCCGGACCTCGTGATCCTCGACCTGCGCCTCCCCGACGTGTCCGGTGAGGAGGTCGCCCGCGAGGTGCGCGGCTTCTCCTCGGTGCCGATCCTGATGCTGACCGCGAAGGCCTCGGAGGAGGACCGGATCCACGGTCTCGAGCTCGGCGCCGACGACTACCTGTCGAAGCCGTTCAGCCCGCGCGAGCTCGTCCTGCGCGCCCAGGCGATCCTCCGCCGCACCCGCGGCGACGGCGTGGGAGGGCCCGCCTTCTACGGCGGCGGCCGGCTCGCCGTCGACGAGGCGCGGCGCGAGGTCGGGGTGGACGGGAGTCCCGTCGCGCTGACGCCGACCGAGTTCGGGATCCTCGTCGCGCTCGCGCGCGTCCCCGGCCGCGTCTACTCCCGCTACGAGCTGATCAACCGCGTCCGCGGCTACGAGTTCGAGGGCTACGAGCGGACGATCGACTCGCACGTCAAGAACCTGCGCCGAAAGATCGAGCGCCCGGGCGCCCCCGAGATCGTCCTCACCGTCCTCTCCGGCGGCTACCGGCTGGGGCTCCAGCGTGACCCGTGAGCGCCCGCGCCCCGGCGGGCTGCGCCTGCGGCTCCTCGCCGCGTTCGTCGGTGTCGCGGCGATCGCGATCGGCGCGTTCGCCGCGCTGACGCTCTGGTCGAGCCGCGGCTCGGTCTCGGACCTCGTCTATCGCCAGCAGCGCTCGACGATGCAGGACGCCGTGCAGGTGCTCGCCGACGCGTACACGACCACCGGCTCGTGGGACGGGGCCGACCTGCGCGCCGCCCGCGTCGTCGCGGTCTCGGGTGACGCGCTGCTCGAGGTGCTCGACACGCAAGGGGCGGTCGTGCTCCAGGCGGGTCGCGGGATGGGAGCGGGCGCCGGCGCGGGCCGCGGCACGGGCGCCCAGCACGCGCTCGACTCGGCCTACGGGGCGGCCACGGAGATGTCGATCGAGGTCGGGGGCCTACGCGTCGGGAGGGCGAGCTTCCGCTTCCCCGTCGACGCGCTGCCGCCGGCCGAGGCCGAGCTCAGGGACGCGCTCACACGCACGACGGTCTTCGGGATCGCGGCGGCCGTCGTGGTCGCGCTCCTCGTCGGGATCGCGGTCGTGAACGGGATCACGCGCCCGCTGCGGCGGCTGACGGGCGCCGTCCGGAGGCTCGGCGCGGGCGAGCGCGGCGCGCGGGCGAACCTGCGCGCGCCCGGCGAGCTCGGCGAGCTCGCCGCGGCGGTCGACCGGATGGCGGCGAACCTCGAGCGGGAGGATGAGCTGCGGCGCGCGCTCACCGCCGACGTCGCGCACGAGCTGCGGACGCCGGTGACCATCCTCGCCGCGCAGTGCGAGGCGCTGCTCGACGGTGTCGCCGAGCCGACGCCGGCGCAGATCTCCTCGCTCCACGAGGAGGTGCTGCGGCTCGGCCACCTGATCGAGGACCTCGAGGCGCTCGCCGCCGCCGAGGCGGCCGGCCTGCGGCTCGAGCGCGCCCCGGTCGACGTGGGTGTGGTCGTCGGCAACGAGGCCACGACCCTCTTGCCGCAGTTTGCGGCCGCGGAGGTGACGCTCGAGACGCGGCTCTCCGGCAACGCCATCGTCGACGGCGACCATGAGCGGCTCCGCCAGGTGGCCCGTAACCTGTTCGCGAACGCGCTCAAGTTCACGCCCGCCGGCGGCCGCGTGGAGGCCGAGGTGGTCGTCCGCGACGGCACCGTCGGTCTCACCGTCTCCGACACCGGCCCGGGCATCCCGGTTGACGAGCTGCCGCGCGTCTTCGAGCGCTTCTGGCGGGGGCGCGGAGCCGGCGGGAAGGCGGGCAGCGGCGTCGGCCTCGCCGTCGTCGACGAGCTCGTGCGCGCCCACGACGGCCGAGTCTTCGCCGCGAGCCCGCCCGGTCGGGGAGCCACCTTCACGGTCGAGCTGCCGCGCGCGGCGGGTCCGCGAAGACCGGGATAGCGCCGCGTCCGCGCGTCCGGAACACTCCGGGGCATGGTCTTCCACACGATCACCGAGCCGTTCCGCATCCACTCCGTCGAGTTGCTGCGCGTGAACAGCGAGGCCGAGCGGGGCGCGGCGATCGAGGAGGTGGGGCGCAACCTCTTCGGGCTGCACGCCGCCAGCGAGGTCTGCAGCGCCGTGGCGGAGCGCCGTGAGGGGCTCCGCGGGTTGCGGATCGTCGACGAA
This sequence comes from Gaiellaceae bacterium, assembly GCA_035266765.1. Lineage (GTDB taxonomy): Bacteria > Actinomycetota > Thermoleophilia > Gaiellales > Gaiellaceae > Palsa-739. Next base: position 6,344 of record DATFMW010000074.1, read on the forward strand.
CCGCCCGCGCTGCGGCGCTTTACGGCCCGTTTCGAGCCGGTCTAGGCCGTTTCGGCCCTCCCCGTTTCGGGTGATGCGCGGTCAGGGAATCAACGGATGTCCGCGCCCGGTGCCGATCGTCATTCTTGGCCGCGTGGCGGTCGACATGCGGCGGCGGCCCACCACGCTCGTCGAGCCTGGGCCCGATTTCGTGATCAGGTTCGATCGCGAGCTTCGGCATGTCCACGTGAGCCCTGCGGTCGAGTCGGCCACCGGGCTCGCGCCCGAGTACTTCCTCGGCTGGACGAACCGGGAGCTGGGGATGCCCGAGGAGCTCTGCGAGCTCCTGGAGCGCGAGCTCGGCGCAGTCGGCGAGCGGGGCGAGCCCCGGCGGTTCGAGTGCTGGTTCCAGGGGCTCAACGGCCACCGCCGGCTCGAGGTGAGCGCCGTTCCCGAGTGGGGGCCGCGCGGG
>DATFMW010000075.1:0-3005 GCA_035266765.1 Gaiellaceae bacterium
GACTCGCCGTTCTCGCTCTGGGACTGGCGGCAGTATCACGCCCGCGGCCTGCCGGATCTCCATCTCGTGCAGCGGGTGCTCGAGGCGATCCTCGTCGCCGGCGCCCTCGCGGCCGCATTCGTGCCGCGCCGCAAGTCGCCCCTCCAGCTCGCAGCCCTCACCGCGGCGCTCATCGCGGGCTTCGAGCTCGTCCTGACCTACTGGCTCTACACGTACATTCCGTGGTTCTACCCCTTCGCGGCCGTCGCGTTCCTCGCGCCCGCCGCTGCCGTCGTATCCGCCCGGCCCCATGACGTCGATGACGCGCCGCCGCCTCCGCACCTCGTTCCCGCCGGTTGAGCTCCGCGGCCCGCTGCTTGCGGGCGCGCTGACGCTCGTCGCCGGCTGGGCGCTCATTGCCTTCCTGCCGCCGTTGCACGTGTGGCTGCGCGGCGACGTTGCGTTCTACGAGAACTGGGGCGCCTGGATTGCCGGCCATCGCGTGCCCTACCGCGACTTCTCGTTCGAGTACCCGCCGGGCGTGCTGCCGCTCTTCGCGGCGCCGCCGTACCTGCGCAAGCTCGCCGGTCAGCACGGAACTTACGAGGTCTGGTTCCGCGTGATCATCCTCGTGATCGCGCTCGTGTGCCTGCCGGTGATCGCGTGGGTGCTCGAGCGGCTCGGCGCCTCGCGACGGCGCGCGTACGCCGCGCTCGTGCTTGCGGGTGCCCTGCCTGCGCTGCTCGGGCCGATCTCGGTGTCGCGCTACGACTACTGGCCCGCGTTCCTCGCGCTGCTCGCGGTGGCGGCGCTCGTCGGAGGCCGGCCGGTTCTCGCATGTGCGCTCGCCGCCGCCGGCGCGGTGGCGAAGCTCTACCCGCTCGTCCTGCTCCCGCTCGCGCTGATCGAGCTCTGGCGTCGCGGCCGGCTCCGTGCCGTGGGCGAGGGGATCGGCGCCGCCTTCGTCGTGTTCGCGGCCGGGGTCGTGCCGTTCCTCGTGCTCGCACCGCACGGGCTCTGGTGGGCCGTACACCGCCAGTTCTCCCGTCCGGTCCAGGTCGAGAGTCTCGCGGCCGCGTTCTTCGCCGCCGCGCACGAAATCGCCGGCGTGCATCTCCACGTCGTCAAGAGCGCGGGCTCCGACAACATCGTCGGCACCTGGCCCGACCGCGCCGGCACGCTCTCCGGTGTCGTGTCCGTGGTCGCGCTCCTCGCCGTCTACGCGCGCTACGCGCGCGGCCCCGCCACGCGGGAGCGGCTCGTGACCGCCTCGGTTGCGGTGATCGCGATCTTCATCGCGTTCACGAAGGTGTTCTCGCCGCAGTACCTGATCTGGCTGATGCCGCTCGTCCCGCTCCTCGGCGGCCGGGCCGGCGTGCGCGCCGCGGGGCTCTTCGCCGTCGCCGTCGGCATGACGCAGATCTGGGAGCCGTACCGCTACTACGACTACTACTCGACGTTCGCGCCCTGGCTGACGTGGCTCGTCATCGCGCGCGACCTGATCGTCGTCGCGATCGTCGTCGTGCTCGTCCGCGCGCTCGCGCGGTCAGAGGACGACGCGGAGAAGCTCGATCGCGGTGGCACGGCCGTCGCCGGCTGAGCAGTCGACGACGACGCCCTCGATCCGCACGCCTGTCTCGGCAGGCTCGAAGCGCACCGGCATGCGCTCCCGCATCCGCCTGATCGCGAGCTCCGCGCGGACGCCGATCACCGAGTCGTGCGGTCCGGTCATGCCGGCGTCGGTGACCGCCGCGGTGCCGCCGGGCTGGACGCGCGCATCGTTCGTCTGGACGTGGGTGTGGGTGCCGATCACGGCCGTCACGCGGCCGTCGAGCCAGCGGGCCATCGCCACCTTCTCGCTCGTCGCCTCCGCGTGGAAGTCGACGACGATCACCGGTGTCTCGGCCCGCGCCTGATCGACGAGGGTGTCGACGATCTCCCACGGGCTGACGGGCGTGTCGAGGAAGAGCGAGCCGAGAAGGCTCACCACGGCGACGCGCGTCCCGTCGGCGGCGTCGACGATCGCGAGGCCGCGCCCAGGGGTGAGCGCGCCCTGGTTCGCCGGGCGCAGCACGCGGTCGCTCGCGGCGAGATACGCGCCGATCCCGTCACGGCGGTAGGTGTGGTTGCCGAGCGTGATCGCATCCGCGCCGGCGCGCAGCAGCCGGTCGGCGAGCTTCGGTGTGATCCCGGCGCCGTCGGCGGCGTTCTCGCCGTTCACGATCGCGAGGTCGACGCCGAGCTCCTCGCGCAGCCCGGCCAGGCGTTCCTCGACGGCCCGCCGTCCGGCGACGCCGAAGACGTCCGCGAGAAAGAGGATCCTCAGCCGGAGAGCCTCAGTTGAGGAGCAGGGCGCCGGCCGGACGGATCTCGACGGTGACGTGGTTGCCGGCGTCGTTCGTGTATCGGGCGAGCGCCTGGCGCTCCACGAGGGCGAGGTTGACGATCGAGCCGATCCGCGTGGCGCCGCTGATCACGGTCGAGCCGACGGTGAGGGAGGAGTCGGCGCGGAGCTGGGTGAGCGAGACGACGAGAGACGGCGCGTTCTGCGGCTGGATGTCGATGCGCGCGCCGAACGTCTTGCCGTCGACGACGTACGGCGTGATCGCGACGACGGTCCCGTCGACCGGCGCGTACACGTCGGTGCCGACGGGGCCGCCCACGTCGAGCGCCGACGTCGTGCCGCTGCCGACCTGGTACCACGTCGGCTGCCCGCCGGAGCCGCCGAAGATCGAGTGGATCACCCGCTGGACGAGCCCCTCGTTGCCCTGGTGGCCCGAGGGCGCGAGCGGGAGGGCCCCGTCGCTCGCGCCGTGGTAGCCGACCGCGGTGACGGCGCTCTGGGCGATCGGCATCTGGAGCCGCACCGCGCCCCGGATCGCGACGATCTGCGGGTACGGCTTCGTCTGGGTCTGGGCGGCCGCGATGTCCGTCGCGACGAACGTCGTCACCGGTTGGCGCGCCCCACCGCCGAAGGCGGTCAGCGCGAGGCTCACGACGAGAACGAGAGCGAGAACTGCGAGGAG
>DATFMW010000076.1:0-5837 GCA_035266765.1 Gaiellaceae bacterium
ACGCCGCGATCGTGGCGCAGCGCGAACCCGACCCAGGCGGCGACGGCGGCGGCGGATTCGAGCGTCGCGGCTGCGAAGAGCAGCCAGCGCCGCACGGCGCGGAGACCGGCTCCGGCGAGCACACCTGCCGCGAGAACGACCCCGGCGGCGAAGACGATGTCCGCGAGCGTCGTCAGCGAGAGCATCGGCTCATCGTAGAGGCTCGGAACCTCCGGCAGAACCGCGCACGGGCCCAGCGTGCCCCGTCGGCGCGTGGGTCGTTCAGCCGGAGGTCATCAGCCCGCGCGGGCGAGGAGGAGCGCCGCGGCGAGCAGGACGACCGCCGCGGCGAGTGCCTGGAGCGCGACCTCGGGCGCCCGCGCGAGCGCGTCGGCGTCCACCGACAGGGTGCCGCCGTCGCGCAGGTCGATCCGGCCCTCGACGGACGCGACCCGCCGTCGTACGACCCGCACCTGAGTCGAGAGCCGCCGCTGCGCGTAGCTCGCGAGGAACGCGTACGCCGCCGCGGCGACGGCCTCGGTGCGGAGGCGCTGCGCGGAGGCGAAGTAGGCGGTCAGCGCCGGGAACGCTCCCCAGGCGGCCGCGAACCAGACGTCGGAGTGGAACGCGCCCCCCAGGAGCTCGAGGTTGTACGCGACGACCACGAACGCGCCGAAGGCGACGAACACGAGCAGCCAGAGGGTCGTGCCGAGGGCGACACCGACGCCGATCCCGCACGCGGCTGCGAGCGAGACCGCGGCCGCGGTCACGAGCACGCCGTCCGGAATGCGCGTCTGCAGCGGTCGGCCGTGCAGCTCGTCGAGCGCGTGGGCGCCGACGCCCATGGCGAGGAGGAAGGCGAGCGCCGTCCAGCCGAGCAAGCTCCATTTCATCGTTGGCGCGAGTGCCGCCCCGACGGCGACGTAGGAGAGGTGCCAGAGCGTGTACGGCGGGTGCAGCAGCGTCACGTAGTCGCGCCACCCGCCCGGCCGCAGCGCATAGAACGCCGGCCTTGCGGCGCGTCCCTCGCCGTCGCCGGCTGCCGGCGGGCGGAGCCCGCCTCCGCCGGCGACTGGCCCCGCTGCGCGTACGGTGCCTTCCGGGCCCGTACAGCCGTACTGCTCTCTTCGGCCCCGCACGCTCAGCTCTTCGGGGTGGAGTGGCGCCCGAGGAACGCGCAAGGATCTCGAAACGATCTGGCGGAGCCTCAAGCCCGGCGCCCCCAGACGACGAGCCCGCCGCCGAGGCTGAGCCGGCGGGCGCGGACGTCCTCGATGCCGGCCTCCCGCCACAGCTCGAGCAGGCGAGGCGCCGGGAGCCGCTCGTGGAAGCCGCGGATGCTCGGGCCGAGGAAGCTCCCGACGTCGCGCCAGGCCGGGGAGACGACGCCGCCCGCGAGCGGCAGCCCGACCCGCACGTAGAGCTCCCAGAGCGCCCGCCAGACGCCGCGCGGCAGCCCGAACTCGAGCATCGCGACGACGCCGCCCGGCCGCACGGCCCGCGCGAGCCCGCGCAGCGTCGCGCCGGGATCGTCGACATAGCGGAGGAGGTACGTGAACGTGAGCGCGTCGAACTCGCCCTCGCCGGTCGGCAGCTGCTCGGCGCGCCCCTCGCGCAGCTCGATCCGTTCGGCGAGCCCCGCCGCCTCGACGTGCGCCCGGCCGGCGGCCAGCATCTCGGGGCTCTGGTCGATTCCGACCACGGTGCGCTCCGGGTTCGCCTGCGCCAGACGGATCGCCACCGCCGCCGTGCCGGTCGCGACGTCGAGCACGCGCTGCGCGTCGGCAGGTACGCGCGAGACGAGAAAGGCTCGCCAGCGGGGGTCCTGACCGAACGAGAGCAGGCTCGCGTAGCGGTCGTACGTGGGCCCGAGCGGTGCGAACAGCTCGCGCGCCCGGCGCGTCGTCGCGGAGAGCTCAGCCAAGGGAGCCGAGTCTATTCTGCGGCGGTGGGGCTCAGCGACGACGTGGCCAGAATCGCCGATGCGGCGGGGACGTTCTCGGCGCCCGGCGAGCAGCTTGCGGGCGTGCTCGCGGCGGAGCCGGTCGGCTCCGGCCGCGTCTACCTCTGCGCCTTCGAGGGCGGCGACGGGACGTCGTGGCTCGCGCTCGACGACGTGGGCCGGCCGGTGGACGAGCGCAAGCGTGTGCGCGACGCCGCGTCGCTCGCCGCGTTGTGCGAGGTGGCCGAGGAGAGCGCCGGCGGCGGCGACCTGGCCGCGCTGCGTGCGCGGTTGCGCGAGCTGCGCGAGACCGAGGCGCCCGAGGGGATCGAGGAGGCCGAGGAGGCGGCCGCCGCGCTCGAGCGGACGCTCGAGCCCGAGCCGAGGCTCGCGCGCAGCGAATACCTGGACGCGCTCGGCGCCGCCTCGCGCCGGCTCGAGCAGACGCTCGGCGAGGACGCCCGCTCCCCGTTCGCCGCCGCGATGCAGCAGGCGCTCGGCGCCGTGGAGGAGCTCGCCGACGATGTCGAGCGCCGCTACAAGGGGCCGCTCTCCTGAGCGGCCGGCCGGAACGACCGAACGGCTGCGGCGGCTAGACTCGGGCCATGGAAGGCGGAGGCTTCGGATTCCCGTTCGGGGGCGACCCCGAGGAGATCATGCGCAGCCTGCGCGAGTTCGCCGAGCAGCAGGCCGAGAGCGTCCAGGAGGCACAGCGCGAGCAGTTCGCGACGCTGACGCTCAACACGGCCGTCGAGCTGACCGCGGCTGCGCTCCAGCAGGTGCAGACTCAGGGCGGCGTCGGCGAGCAGGCGATCGCGCTCCGCGACGCGATGCGCGTGCTCTTCCCCGAGGCGGTGGCGCTCGTCAGCGCCGCGCGCCAGGGGTTCATGCGCGAGTAGCCGGCCGAGCGCCGTACAATCGCCGCGCCCGTGTCGCTGCTCGACCGCGCCATCGTCCGCCTCCTGCCGGCCGTCCCGAAGCCGGTCGTTCAGCTCTTCTCGAGCCGCTACATGGCCGGCGCGACGCTTTCCGAGGCGGTCGCGACCGTCCGGCGACTGAACGGGGCGGGGAAGATGGCGACGATCGACGTCCTCGGCGAGGAGATCACACGCGAGGACGAGGCGCGCGCGATCGCGCAGTCCTACCGCGACGTGTTCGCCGAGATCGAGCGCGTCGGCCTCGACGCGAACGTCAGCGTCAAACCGACGGCGCTCGGCCTCGGCCTCTCCTACGAGCTCTGCCGCGAGAACCTCGAGAGCGTCGTCCGCCATGCCGCGTCGGTCGGCAACTTCGTCAGGATCGACATGGAGGACTCGACGACGACCGACGACACGCTGCGGCTGTACCGCGAGCTGCGCCAGGCGGGACACGACAACGTCGGCGTCGTCCTCCAGGCGTACCTGCGGCGGACGCTCGACGACGTCGCCGTCCTCGCCGACCTGCGCCCGAACGTGCGGCTCTGCAAGGGGATCTACGTCGAGCCTGCCTCGATCGCGTACACCGACGACGAGGCCGTGCGCGCGAACTTCGTCCGCTGTCTCGACGCCCTGCTCGGCACGCGTGCCTACGTCGGCGTCGCCACCCACGACGAGTGGCTCATCGGCGAGGCCGAGCGGCTGCTGCGCGGGCGCGGGCTCAACCGCAACCGGTACGAGTTCCAGATGCTGCTCGGCGTCCGCGAGGAGCGGGCAGGCGAGCTCGTCGCGGCCGGGCACCGGGTGCGCGTCTACGTCCCCTTCGGCGAGCACTGGTACAGCTACTCGTTGCGCCGGCTGCAGGAGAACCCGGCGATGGCCGGGACGATCGCCCGCGCGACCGCGGGGCGCGTGCTCCGCCTGCGGCCGTGATCTGGGCGCGCGCCGAGGGCTGCCGGGTCACGCTCGCCGACGGGCGCGAGCTACTCGACCTCACCGGCGGCTTCGGCGTCGCTGCGCTCGGGCACCGCAACCCGCGCATCCTCGAGGCGTGGCGGACGCAGGAGGTCGTGCACGCGCTCGGGGACCTCGCCGACGCGGCCGTCACCGTCCGGTTCCGCGAGGCGCTGCCGCGGCCGGCGAAGCTCGGCGTCACCGGCGAGGACGCGGTCGAGATCGCGCTGCGGACGGCGCTGCTCGCGACGGGGAGGCCGGGGATCGCCGCGTTCGAGGGCGCGTACCACGGCACCGGGCTGCTCGCCCTGGCTGCGACCGGATTCGAGCAGTTCCGGGAGCCGTTCGCGCCCTGGCTGCCGGGGCCGGTCCATCGCTACCCCTACGGCGAGGACCCCGGCCCGCTGCCCGTCGACACCGCATGCGTGATCGTCGAGCCGGTGCAGGGCCGTGCCGGCTCGCGCGTGCCGCCGCCCGGCTTCCTCGAGACGCTTCGCCGCCGCTGCGACGCCGCCGGCGCGCTGCTCGTCGTGGACTCGATCTACGCGGGCCCCGGCCGGATCGGCGAGCTGTGGCCGGGCTCGGACGTGGCCGACGTCCTCTGCGTCGGCAAGGCGCTCGGCGGCGGACTGCCGCTCTCGGCTGCGCTCTTCTACCGCGACGGGCTCGAGGGGCTGTGGGACCTCGGGCCGGAGGACGTACTCACGCACACGCATGTCGGCAACCCGCTCGCCTGCGCGGCGGCGCTCGTCGTGCTCGACGAGGTGCCGAGGCTGCTCGACCGCGTCCTCGCCGCCGGCGAGCGCTTCGAGGCGGCCGGCTGGCACGGGCGCGGATTGCTGCGCGCGCGCGAGGGCGACGCCGACGACGCGCTCGCGCGAGGTGTGCTCGTCGTCCCGGCCGGACTCGACGGCTCGCTGATCCAGGCGACGCCGCCGCTCACGATCTCGGACGCCGAGCTCGACGAGGCGTTCGAGCGCCTCTCCTAGCGACCTACGGCTTCTTGCGGGCGTAGAGCAGGAACGTGCCGGGGATCCGCCGGTCGTGCCGGCGGCGCGACGTGCCGGCCGGGTACTCCTCGAGCGCCGCGAGGTGGAAGCCGGCGCGGGCGAGCGCGCTCACGACCTGGCCGATCCGCCACAACAGCTCGGGGGCGGTCGGATCGCGGAAGTAGTCGTCCCGCCAGCGGAGGAGCCCGTCGACGCAGTCGGCGACCGGGTGGTCGTCGAAGACCAGGAGCTCACCGCGCGGCCGCAGCGCCGCCCCGACCCCGGTCGCCCACGCGTCGATGTCGTCGAGCCCGGCGAGGACGCCCTCGCCCGAGTAGACGAGGTCGAAGCGGCCGCGCCGCAGCTCCGCGGGCAGCGCCTGCGCATCGCCCTGCACCCACAACGTCGAGGGCCAGCGCTCCCGCGCCGCCTCGACGAGCTCGGCGCGCGGGTCGACGCCGGTTGCCACCGCGCCCTGCTCGGCGAGCGCCGCCGTCGCGTCACCGGTCGCGCACTGGAGATGCAGGACACGCTTCCCGGTCAGGTCGCCGAGCGTCCGCTGCACGATCGCCGGCAGCCCGACGGGCTCCGCGTGCCCGCGGTGCACTTCGTCCCACACGCGCCGGTTGTAGTCGGTGGGCTCCATTCAGGCAAGGAGTGAGAAGCCGCCGTCGACGACGATCGTCTGGCCGCGCACCATCTCCGCGGCGGGCGAGCAGAGGAAGGAAACGGCGGCCGCGATGTCGTCGGGCTGGACGAGCCTGCCGGCCGGGGTGCGCTCGACGGTGGCGAGCATCTCCTCCTTGTTCGGGAAGTGCTCGAGCGCGCCGGTCTCGACGACCCCGCCCGAGACGGCGTTCGCGCGGATCCCGCGCGGCGCCAGCTCGACGGCGAGGTAGCGGACGATCGACTCGAGCGCGGCCTTCGAGGTGCCGACGAGGACGTAGTTGGCGAGCACTCGCTGCGAGCCGAGGCTCGAGATGGCGACGAACGAGGAGCCGGGCTCCATGTCGGGTGCGGTCGCGCGGGCGAGCGCGAGGAGGGCCCGGGCGTTCGCTA
>DATFMW010000077.1:0-6166 GCA_035266765.1 Gaiellaceae bacterium
ACGAAGAACGCCGCCGTCAACGACGCGTTCACCTTCTGGCCGGCGTTGAAGCGCCCCTGCGGGGCCGGCCGCCGCAGCCGTAGCCAGGCAACGTCCTCCCGGTCGAACCGGTCGACCTCGCGGGCGGTGCGCAGGAGGCCACGCCGGTCGCCCAGGAGCGCGACGAGGACGAGGGCGCAGACCCAGCCGATCCCTGCCCAGAAATGGATGTCCTTGACCAGCGGCCGCCGGCCGACCTGCGCGGAGAGGGTCGGCAGGTAGAGCACGAGCCCCGACGCGAGCAGCACGAAGAAGCCGGCCGCGTTCACCCAGTGCAGGACGCGCTCGGTGCGCGAGAAGCGCCGGACGTACCCGGGCACCGCCCTCACGACGAGTACCCGTTCGAGCGGCCGACCCAGGCGTCGCGGTCGTAGCCGAGCTGCTCCCAGTACCCGTACTCGGCCCTCGGGACGAGATTCACCTGCTCGACCCACTTCACGTTCTTGTAGCCGTACATCTCCGGGATCACGAGGCGCAGCGGCGCCCCGTGCTCACGCGGCAGCGGCTCCCCGTCCATCTCGTAGGCGAGCATCACGTCGGCGAGCATGGCCTGCTTCAGCGTCAGGTAGTCGACGTACGGCTTCTCGGCGGAGACGAACTCGAGCGCGTGAGCGTCGGACTTCGGCTTCGCCTGGGCGAGCAGGTCCTTGATCCGCACGCCGCGCCAGTGGACTCCTTCGACCGTCCAGCCGGTGACGCAATGGAACGTCGAGATCTGCGACGCCCGCGGGAGCGCCTTCAGCGCACCGTAGTCGAGCGAGAGCGGCTGCTCGACGAGGCCGCCGACGCCGAGCTTCCACGTCGCCGGGTCGAACGTCGGCATCGAGCTCGCGACGGTGTAGATCCGCCAGCCCTTCGTCGGCACGAGCGGGACGAAGGCCTCCGCGCCGCCGAGCGCGCTCGAGACGTGGCCCCAGACGCCTTTTCCCCAGGCGAGCGAGGAGACGCCGCCGAGGACGGTGGCGAGGAAGACGCCCCGGCCGATGCGCCGGGGCCCTTCCACGTCGTTGGTGGGAACGTCGCTCATCGGTGCCTCCCTACATGTGGCTCATGTGGGCCATGCCGACGAAGAGCTTGCCGCGCAGGTCGCCGGGGTGACCCTTCGTGTCGATCCAGACGCGGTAGCGCGCCGGGTGCGCCTCGATCCGCCGGAGCGCCTTCTTGGCGACGGCGTGGCAGCCCTTCTTCGTGTAGCGCATGCCGAGCTCGGCGACCTTCATGCCGTGCGCGTCGCGGATGGAGGCCCGGAGGATGCCCTTCGTCGGCACGTCGAACGTCCAGCAGAGCTTGCCCTTGGCCGCGTAGGAGTGGAAGTTGACGATGCCGTGCTCGCCCATCCCGGCGAGCTTGGCCCCCAGCACGGGGTGCATGCCGCGAATGGTCGCACCTGCGGCCGAGGCTGTGACGAGCGCCGCGAGCACGGCGACCGCCGCGAGGAGAGCAGAAGAACGCATCCGGGACCTCCGAGATCGGTTTCAGACGACGCTTTCGAGCCTAGGCGGGAGGCCTTGCGCCCCCGTTTCGGGCGGCTTACGAGTTCCTTAACTCACGCGCGTCGCCGCTCTCGGCGGCCAGGGAAGCGGCTCTTCCGGCAACGCCCCCGCCGTAGCGGCAACAATGATCGCGCTACGAACGACATCGCTCCTTCCTCTCCCGCGGCGCCGACGCCGCGAACGCAGCCGCAGCTCGGCGGCTACTGGTGGCGCCACGTGCCGCTACCGGCGACGTGGCGCGCCCGCGCCCGCGACTGGCTGCGGGGCAGCCCGACCGGGCTCCTGCTCATGGCGCTCGCGGTCGGCGGCGGCGCCGGCGCCGGCGCGGTCGCGTTCCGCTACCTGATCCTGGCCTTCACGCACGCGTTCAGCGGCCACGCCGACTACAGCGCCGTCGGGCGCGCACCGTACGGCTATTTCCACGGGATCGGCTTCTGGTTCGTCATCTTCGCGCCCAGCCTCGCCGGGCTCCTGTACGGGCCGATGATCTACTGGTGGGCGCGGGAGGCACGCGGCCACGGCGTGCCCGAGGTGATGCTCGCCGTCGCCGAGAGTGGCGGCAGGATCCGGCCGCAGGTCGCGGTCGTGAAGTCGGTTGCGTCGGCCCTCTGCATCGGCGGCGGCGGCTCGGTCGGCCGCGAGGGCCCGATCGTCCAGATCGGCTCCGCGCTCGGCTCGACCCTCGGCCAGCTCACGCACGTGCCCGAGTCGCGGATGCGGATCCTCGTCGCCTGCGGCGCCGCCGGCGGCATCTCGGCGACGTTCAACGCACCGATCGCAGGCGTCTTCTTCGCGCTCGAGCTGATCCTGCGCGACTTCGAAGCGGAGTCGTTCGGCGTCGTCGTCCTCGCGTCGTTCGCCGCCGACATCGTCGGCCGCGCCGCGTTCGGCGACAGCCCGTTCCTGCACCTGCCGAGCTTCCAGCTCGTCTCGCCGATCGAGTATCTCCTCTACGCCGGGCTCGGAATCGCGGCCGCGTTCGTCGGTGTCGGCTTCATCCGCGTGCTGTACGGAAGCGAGGATCTCGCCGACCGGCTCTGGAAGGGGCCGGAGTGGCTGCGACCGGCGGCCGGCGGCGTCCTGCTCGGACTGCTGCTGCTCGCCGTGCCGGAGCTCTACGGCGTCGGCTACCCGCCTCTCGAGAAGGCGATCCGGGGCGAGTGGGCGATCTGGTTCCTGCTCCTCCTGATGGCCGGGAAGGTGCTCGCGACGAGCCTGACGATCTCGATCGGCGGCTCCGGCGGCGTGTTCGCACCGTCGCTCTTCATGGGCGCAATGCTCGGCAGCGCGTACGGCCACGGCATCCACCACTTCCTGCCCGGTTCGACCGCGGCCGCCGGCGCGTACGGGCTCGTCGGCATGGGGGCGGTGTTCGCGGCCGCCGCCCGCGCCCCGATCACCGCGGTGATCATCATCTTCGAGCTGACCGGCGAGTACCGGATCATCCTGCCGCTGGTGTTCGCGATCGTGCTCGCGACCGTCGTCTCCCGCCGTCTGAGCCGCGACACCATCTACACGCTCAAGCTGCGCCGGCGCGGGATCGACCTGATGCGCGGCCGCGGCGCGAACCTGATGGGGCTCCTCACCGTCCGCGACGCGATGCAGCCGGTGCCGGTGTCGGTGCGACAGGAGACGCCGCTGAACGAGGTGATCGAGCGGCTGATGCAGGGTCCTGCCGACGGCCTGCCCGTCGTGGACGAGCAGGGCGCGTACCGCGGCACCGTCACCTCGCAGCAGGTGGAGCAGGCGATGCGCGAAAACGCGCTCGACTCGGAGGCGGGAGGGCTTGCCCAGGAGACGACCGTCGTGCGCCCGAACCAGACGCTCGAGCAGGCGCTCTCGGCGCTCCTGCGCGAGCGGTCGGGCCTGCCGGTGCTGGAGCCGGAGACGCGACGTGTCGTCGGCTGGCTCACGCACATGGACATCCTGCGCGCGTACAACGCGCGGCTCGAGGCGGGGATCCGGGACGCCGAGCGGCGTCTGCGCAGCGCCCGCCCCCATCCCGACGTCAGCCGCGTCGGCAGCGCGCTGGCGCGGCTGCGCGGCTACCGCGTCATCGAGCTCGAGCTCGGGAGCGGCTCCGCGCCGATCGGGAGCCGGCTCGACGCGCTGCAGCTGCCCGAGAGCTCGACGGTGCTCGGCCTGCGCCGGGGCGGCGAGACGCAGACGACGGCAGGCGAGACCGTGCTCGAATCGGGTGACCGCCTGACGCTGCTCGTCCCGGCCTCCGAGGCGGACGAGCTCGTGGAAAACCTCGGCAGCTAGAAACTAGAAGCGGCGCACGGCGCAGACGCAGCGCCGGCGTCCACACGTCGGGCACACGCGCGGACGGCGCTCGAGCTTCCGCTTGCCCAGACCCGCCATCACCATCAGCCAACCGACCATGAGCGTCGTGAAGATCGTCGTGAGGGCGTACCCGGTCATCGCTGACAGCATGTCCAAGACAGGCCGCACCGCCATCCGTCCCGGCTCGGATACTCGTGCGGATGAGTACGGAGACGTAGGATCGGCTCCGGTGCCGCCGCCCGTCGCCATGCCACCACGATGAGCAGGCCGCGCCGGCTCACGCTGCTCGCGGCAATCCTCGGCACCTCGATCGTGTTCGTCGACATGACCGTCGTGAACGTCGCGCTGCCGTCGATCCAGCGCGACCTCGGCGGCGGTCTCGCGGCCCAGCAGTGGGTCGTCGATGCGTACCTGCTCACGCTCGGCTCACTCATCCTCGTCGGCGGCTCGCTCGGCGACCTCTACGGCGAAGTGCGCGTGTTCGCGCTCGCTGTGGCGTGCTTCGGTGCCGCGTCGGCCCTCTGCGCCGCCGCGCCCGGGCCGACCACGCTGATCGCGTTCCGCGGTCTCCAGGGCGTCGCCGGCGCGCTCCTGACGCCGGCATCGCTCGCGATGGTCACGACGACGTTCTCGGGTGTCGAGCGCGGAACGGCGATCGGCACCTGGACGGCCTGGAGCGGCACCGCGACCGTGTTCGGCCCGCTGCTGGGCGGCTGGTTGATCGGCGTCTGGAGCTGGCGCGTGATCTTCCTGCTCAACGTGCCGGTGGCGCTCGCGACGCTCGTCATCGTGCTCGGCTTCATCCCGCGCGACGGAAGCCGGGACGACCGCGTCCGCCTCGACCTGACAGGGGCGGCGCTGTGTGCTGCCGGGCTCGGCATGCTCGTGTTCGGCTTCATCGAGCAGCCGCGGCTCGGCTGGGGCGACCCGGCCGTGTCGAGCACGCTCGCCGCCGGGGTCGCCGCCCTCGCGGCCTTCGTGCTCTACGAGGCACGCGTGGCGCACCCGATGCTGCCGCTGCGTCTCTTCACGCGCCGCAACTTCGCCGTCGCGAACCTCGAGACGGTCGCCGTCTACGGGGCGCTCTCGGCCTGGGGCTTCTTTCTCGCGCTCTTCCTCCAGCAGCTCGCCGGCTACTCGCCGTTCCAAGCGGGGCTCGCGACACTGCCGGTGACGGTCGTGATGTTCCTGAACTCGCGCCTCGCCGGAAGGCTCGCGGCGCGGATCGGACCCCGCCTCTTCATGGCGGCCGGCCCGCTGATCTCGGGCGGGTCGCTGCTCGCGCTCGCCCGGCTCCCGCCCCGGCTCGACTACTGGCACGACCTGCTGCCGCCCCTTCTCGGCTTTGCGCTCGGGCTGTCGCTGACGGTCGCGCCGCTGACGACGACGGTGCTGACCGACGCCGGCCCGGGCGACGCGGGCATCGCCTCGGGCGTGAACAACGCCGTCGCCCGTATCGCGGGGCTCGTCGCGATCGCGATCGTCGGGATCGCCGCCTCCGGGAGCGGCAACCACCTCTCGACGGGCGGCTTCCACGAGGCGATGCTGATCGTCGCCGTCCTGCTCGTCGCGGGCGGTCTCACCGGCGCGCTCGGAATCCGCAACGCCTAGCGCAACGCGTCGCGTTGCGCTAGGCGCCGGTCGAGGAGAAGTGCTGGTAGTCCGGCGACGCCGTCCAGCGGCCGCCCCACTGCCAGCCCACGGCGGCGAAGGCCCGCACGAGGACGCCGCCGGCGACCGCCATGCCGGGACGGACGTTCGCGCGGTCGGCGTAGCGGGCACCGCGCGGCGGCCTGACCTTCCCGTCCAGGACGTACGGGTTCTCGAGCGGGTTGACGTCGATCGCCTCGCCGTAGGCGTGTGCCGACCACTGCGGCGGGCCGGACGCGACCGCGCGGCGGCAGTTGAACGCCGAGGTGTTGTCGGCCGCCATCGAGCGGTCGTCGCTGCCGCGGTAGGCGTCGATCGGCCGGATCCGGCGGATCGGGAAGCGCGCGCGGTAGAGCCGCCGGAACACGGCGACGACGTCGCCGGTGACGCCTGTGGCGACGACGAGGGTGCCGAGGTGGCGGCGCCCGTCGAAGCCCCAGTAGGCGAGCCGGAGATGTCGGAGCGCGGCCGGCCCGACCGGGCAGCCGTGACGGTACGAGAAGTGCAGCTGCGCCGCGGTCGCCCGCGTAACCGTCGCGGTGAAGGGCGGAGCCGCCCGCGTCCCGGCACCGGCGGTGCCGGCGAGCACGGCGGCTGCGACGCCGGCGATCGCGATTCGCGGCACCATGGTGGCGATGAGGGTAGCCGCCGTCCTCGCCGCCGGAGCGCTCGCCGGGCTCGCCGCCGCGCCTGCGCAG
>DATFMW010000078.1:0-2441 GCA_035266765.1 Gaiellaceae bacterium
CGACTTCGAGCAGCTCTGGACGACGCGCACCGTCTCGCACACCGGCAAGGTCGACACGGCGCCGTTCCAGGTCGGCGAGACGAAGGTCCGCACCTGGTTCTGCCCCGGCCGCGGCGACAAGCTCGCCCACCGCATCGCGAAGGCGATCGGCTCCGCCCGCCGCCGCGTCCGGATCGCCTCGCCGGTGATCAGCTCGGCGCCGGTGCTCGCGACACTCGCCCAGGTCGCCTCCGACGGCAAGATCGACCTCGCCGGCGTCGTCGACGCCACGCAGGTCCACGAGGTGCTCCGGCAGTGGGAAGCGAACGGGAACTCGCCGTGGAAGGAGCCGCTGCTGCGGCAGACGCTCGCGCGCGCACCGTTCTCCGGGAAGCGATCGACGCCGTACGGCCCGGGCACCGTGCACGACTACATGCACGCGAAGGTGACGGTCGCCGACGACGTCGTCTTCATCGGCAGCTTCAACCTCTCGCACTCCGGCGAGGAGAACGCCGAGAACGTGCTGGAGATCGCCGACGCGGCCCTCGCCGAACGGGTCGCCGCGTTCGTGGACGAGGTCCGCGGCCGCTACCCCGCGCTCTCCGCGTAGTCGGCGGGGCCCTCCGCGGGCTACGATCGCGTCGCGGCCGGTGACACGAATCTCCTCCCTCGCCCGTTTCACCCGGCACCGCCACTTCTTCGTCGCTGTGGCCGCGGTCGGGTTCGCCGCCACGTTCGGTGCGATGCTCGCGCTCGGCAACGCGGCGGGGATCGGCGCGATCGGGTTCGCCCCGTGGGTGATGCTGATCGCGAGCGACCGCGGAATCGGCAGGGGAATCCTTGCGGCCGGGGTGGCGACCGGCCTCTACTCAATCGTCGCCGCAGTGGACTCCGGCCCGGTCGGCCCGCTCGCCGTCTCGGTACGCGGCACTGCCTTTCTCGTCCTCGCTGTCGGTGCGGGCCTCCTCGGCAACCGTCTGCGCAACCACGAGCGCACCCTCGCGGAGATCGTGTCGCGCCAGACCGGGCTCCTCGACGCGGCACTCGACGGAATCTGCCTCACCGACGTCGCGGGAAACCCGCTGATCTCGAATGCGCCGCTACGCCGGATCAGCGTCGAGCTGGGCCTGCCGGCGACCGGCACGGTGCCGGAGCGCCTGCTTGCAATCGCCGACCGGACGACGGAGCCGGCCCGCTACCGGGAGCGGATGCTCCGCCTCGCGAACGAGCCGACCGAGATGAGCGACGACGAGTTCGAGCTCTCCGAGAGCGGGACCGTCTTCCGCGGCTACACCGCCCCGATCCTGGCGCCCAACGGCCGCCTGGCCGGTCGCATCTGGACGCTCCGCGACGTCACGAGCGACCGCGACCTCGAACGGCTTCGCGACGCGTTCATCGCCGCCATCTCGCACGAGCTGCGAACGCCGCTGACCTCGATCTCCGGCTTCCTCGAGCTGCTCGGCGACGAGGAGCACGAGCTCGGCGAGACCGGGCGCGGCTACCTCACGGTGATCCGCCGCAGCACCGACCGGCTGCAGCGGATCGTCGAGGACATCCTCCTCGTCGCCCAGATCGAGGCCCACCGGCTCGAGCTCTCGGTGGATTCGGTCGAGCTCGCCGACGTCGCCGCGGCCGCCACCGAGGCGGCCCGACCGATCGCCGACAACAAGGGCGTGACGATCGGGCTGCACACCGGGGGCGGCGCCCGCGTCGAGGCCGATCCGCAGCGCCTCGGCCAGGTGCTCGACAATCTCGTCTCGAACGCCGTCAAGTTCACCGCGCCCGGCGGCACCGTCGACGTCGCTGTCGAGCACGACGACAGCCGGGCACGGCTCGTCGTCACCGATACGGGCGTCGGCATCCCCCCCGACGAGCAGGCGCAGCTCTTCTCCCGCTTCTTCCGCGCCTCGACCGCGACGCGGCGGGCGATCCCCGGCACCGGCCTCGGCCTCTGGATCGCGCGCGCCATCGTCGAGCAGCACGGTGGCACGATCTCGCTCGAGAGCGAGGTCGGCGAGGGGACGCGCGTGACGGTCGCCTTGCCGGTCGCGCGCTAGGAGGGTCGCGGCGGCGCGTAGCGGTAGCCGAACCCGCGCATCGTCTCGATCGGTGAGGAGCCGTCAGCGGCGGCGCCGAGCTTGCGGCGAAGGTACGAGATGTACAGCTTCACCTGCTCCCGCGACACACCGACGGTCGTGCCCCAGGCCTGGTCGAGGATCTGGCCGACGCTCAGCACCTGGCCCGCGTGGCGGGCGAGCGCCGCAAGCACGCGGAACTCGAGCGGCGTCAGGCTGACGGGCAGGCCGCGATAGACGACCTCCCGACCGGCAAAGTCGATCTCGAGCACGCCGTCGTCGTAGCGCTCGAGCAGCCCGGGCGTGGGCGCACGTCGAAGCAGCGCCTCGATGCGGGCGAGGAGCGCCTGGCGGCCGAACGGCTTGACGACGTAGTCGTCGGCGCCG
>DATFMW010000079.1:0-2318 GCA_035266765.1 Gaiellaceae bacterium
TGCCGTCGGGATCGACGGCGGCCAGCGCGGCGTGCTGCTCGATCGGCAGATGCGTGTTGCCCTCGAAGTAAAACAGGTCGTCGAAGACGTGCTCGGCCCCAACCAGCGCCTGGTCGACGTCACCGAACTCGAGCGCGACGCGCTTGTGCACGTTGCCGTCCTCGCCGTAGGCATGAATCCGCGGCTCGGCGTGTTCGAGCGCCTCCTCGGGCGAGGCGATCGTGCGCAGCGGCTCGTAGTCGACGTCGATCATCTCGAGGGCTTCGAACGCCGTCAGCTCGTCGCGGGCGACGACCGCGGCCACGGGATCACCGACGTAGCGCACGACCTGGCAGGCCAGCGCCTGCTCGTCCTGGCTGACGGGCAGGATGCCGAACTCGATCGGCACGTCGGCGCCGGTGAGCACGAGGTGTACTCCCCGGTGCGCCCGCGCTCGTGCGACATCCAGGCGGGCAATGCGCGCGTGGGGCTCGGTCGAGCGCAGCAGCTTGCAGTGCAACATGCGCGGCAACGACAGGTCGTCGGCGAAGCGGGTCTGGCCGGTGACCTTGGCTCGTCCGTCGACGCGTCGGCGGGCCCGGCCGACGCTGCCGAAGCGGCGCTCGTCGCTCATCGTTCCTCCTCGACGGCGTCGCCGGCCATGCGCCGGGCCGCCTCCTCGACCGACTCGAAGATCTGCTGGTAGCCGGTGCAGCGGCACAGGTTTCCCGACAGCGCCTCGCGGATCGTCTCGCGGTCGGGCCGCGGGGTGCGATCGAGCAGCGCCTTGGCCGTGACCAGGATGCCCGGAGTGCAGTAGCCGCACTGCGAGCCGCCGAGATCGGCGAAGGCGGCCTGCAGCGGATGCAGCGCGGCGTCGTCCATCAGCCCCTCGACCGTGGTCACCGAGCGACCGCCGCATTCCAGGGCCAGGACCAGGCAGGAGAGCACCGGCTCGCCGTCGAGCAGCACGGCGCAGGCTCCGCACTCGCCCAGCTCGCAGCCGTGCTTGGTGCCGGTCAAGCCGAGCTCCTCGCGCAGCACCTCGAGCAGCGTCTTGTAGCCGGGAAACGACACGTGCGTCGTCTCGCCGTTGACCTCGAGAGTCAGGTGGACCGGCTGCTCGCGGGCAAGGGCGAGCGCGTCGGGCGTGCTCATCGTCGTCCTCCTGCGTGGGCCACTCGCGGGGTGCGTTCGGCGGCGCCCGTCGCGGTGAGACCTCGCACCAGGTAGTCGGCCATCGAATCGGCGACCTCGGCGGCGGTGTGGCGGCCGTCGGGGTGGAACCATCGGGCGGTCCAGTTCAACGCGCCGAGGATGGCGCGGGTGACCAAGGTCGGCTCGCACGGGGCGAACTCGCCGGCGGCGACTCCGTCGGCGATCAGGCCACGCACGCCGCGCTCGTAACGGTCGCGACGGGCGACGATCCGCCGCCGCAGCGGCTCGGGCAGGGCCTCGATCTCCAGGTGGGCCGCCGCGCCCTCGATCTCGTCGAGCATGCAGAGCACGTGAGCCCGGACGACGTCGGCCAGCCGCTCGTGGGCGTTCCGCTCGGATCGTCGCGCCTGGCGCAGCGCCCCGAGCATGCGCTCCAGCGACAGCTCCTGGCAGACGCACAGGATCTGCTGCTTGCCGTCGAAGTAGTGGTACAGGTTGGACGGCGACAGTTCGGCCTCGGCGGCGATCTCACGCATGCCGGCGGCCGCCACCCCGCGGCGCCGGAAGACCCGGCCGGCGGCGCGGAGGATCTCGCGTCGGCGCTCGTCGGCGCGACGCCGCAGGCGGCCCGTTCCGTCGCTGATCGAACCGTCGTTCGATTTTCGAACCATTGTTCGATTCTCGCGCGAAGCGGGAGCGCCGTCAAGGGGGGAGGGGCAGGTCAGCGGGGTTGCGGGGGCGGACCGATGATCGTCAGCAGCACGAGCCGGTCAGGGCCGGGATTGCGCACAGCGTGGATCACTCCGGCGGGAGCGACGGCGATATCGCCGACCGAGACGTGCTCGGTCGTCTCGCCGATGGTGACCTCGCCGCCGCCCTCGAGGACGACATAGAGCTTGTCCCGGCCGCAGTGGACGTGCGGCTCGTGGGACTGGCCTGGCTCGAAGGCGTTGAGGCCGGCGAACAGCCCGGCGCCGCCGTACAGGTCGGCCTTGCCCATCTTCGCCGGGTCGAAGACGGCGCGAGCGGCCGGACCGCGCAGGATCACGAGTCGTTCCCGTCGTCGTCGTCTGTGGGACCGTCGGCGCCGCCGCCCGGGTCGGCGCCGACGGACGCCGATCCGCCGCCACCGCCGCGTGGACGCCGCCGGCGCCGCCGCCGACGGCGACGGCGCTGCGTTC
>DATFMW010000080.1:0-4734 GCA_035266765.1 Gaiellaceae bacterium
GCACTCGAGGCGAGCTGTGGCATCGCCGCGACGCCGACCCAGCCGAGCGAGACGCCGAGCACGACGGAGAGCCACTTCGGCGCGGAGACCCAGCAGAGCTTCGTGAGCGTCGCCGCGAGCGCGCCGCCCCAGACGATGCCGAGCACGACCCGCTGGAGCAGTCCGTGCAGGCTCAGCAGCCCGATCGAGGTGTACGTGCCCGCGATCAGCACGTAGATGCCGGCGTGGTCGACCCGGCGCATCCACAGGCGGGCCCGGCGGCTCCACGTGATGCGGTGGTAGAGCGTGCTCGCGGCCAGCATCGCCGCGACCGAGCCGGCGAAGATCGCCGCAGCGAGGACGCGGCCGTGGCCGGCGTACGCGACGAAGAAGGAGCCGACGACGAGAGCGACGACGAGACCGCCGGCGTGCAGCATTCCGCGCAGCCGCGGGCGCACTTCCGGAGTGGGCGCCGACAGGCTGCTCACGCCGAACCCGCGCACGAACGGTGCCGCTGGGCGCGCTCGAGCCGCACTGTCGTCCTCACCTGTCTCCTGACCGCCGCCGGCGCGGCAACTGGGTTCCACCGGAGCATTCGTTCGACCGGAGCATTCAGTGTCGCATACGGATGTCGAATCGACGACGGGCGCCGAACGCCGGTGCTACGCTGGCCGCTCAATCGAGAGCGAGTCCGGTTCGCGCCATGCGCCTTCCTCACCCGTTCGTTCGTGTTCGAGGAGGTGTTTTTGTATGGCTAACGGAATCGTCAAGTGGTTTAACGACGCGAAGGGTTACGGCTTCATCACCCCCGATGAGGGGACGAAGGATCTCTTCGTGCATCATTCCAACATCGCCGGTGACGGCTTCAAGTCGCTCGCCGAGGGTGCCCGCGTGCAGTTCGAGCAGCGGGAAGGGGCGAAGGGCCCGGAGGCGACAAACGTCGCCCCGATCGCCTAGCGCCAGGTACCAGCAGCCCGTGACCGCGTTGCGGTCACGGGCTATGCGCCCCGACGGCGAAGGGAGTCCTCATCGGCGGCAAGGAAGAGAAGATCGAGGTCGAGGGCGAGATCGTCGAGGCGCTCCGCAACCGGATGTTCCGGATCCGGCTCGACAACGGGCACGAGATGCTCGGCTACACCTCCGGCAAGATGAAGCGGTACCGCATCCGCATGCTGCTCGGCGACCGGGTCCTGATCGAGCTCTCTCCATACGATCTCGACCGTGGCCGTATCGTGTACCGGCTGCGCTAGTGACTCTCACCGCATCGACACCGAAGCCCCGGTTCGACAACGGGGGCGCGTTCGCCCAGGACACCCGGCGCGAGGTCGAGGAGTATCTCGCCGTCCCGGGCGTTCAGGCTGCCGGCCGCCGCCGTCTCTATGCGAAGGGCGCACTCGCCTACGGGCTCGCGCTCTCGAGCTGGGCGGTGCTCATGTTCGCATCGCCGGACATCGCGCTCGGTGCCGTCGCGTTCGCCGGCCTCGTCGCGGGCACGCTGCTCGTCGCGTTCAGCGTCATGCACGACGCGAACCACGGCGCCCACTTCCGCAGCCGCCGGCTGAACCATCTGCTCGGCTGGACCGCGGACGTCGCGCTCGGGATCAGCGGTTACGCGTGGCGCGTGAAGCACAACGTCGCCCACCACACCTACACGAACGTCGACGGCTACGACGCCGACATCACGCAGATGCCGTACGCGCGCTTCATGCCCATGCAGCCGGCGCGGCCCTGGTACCGCTTCCAGCACCTCTACATCTGGCCGCTGTACAGCCTCATGGTGCTCCGCTGGCAGGCCGCCGGCGACATCGCGGCGTTCCGCCGGGGCGCGATCGGCCACAGCTCGATCCGGCTGCCGCGCGGCTGGGACCTCGCCGGCCTTCTGCTCGGCAAGGCGATCTTCGTCGGCTGGGCGCTCGTCGTGCCGCTGCTCGTCTACCCGTGGTGGCTCGCGCTCGGCGGGTACGCGGTGTTCGCGATGAGCGTCGGCCTCGTCACCGCAGTCACGTTCCAGCTCGCGCACTGCGTCGAGGAGGTCGCCTTCGTGTCGCCGGACGCGCTTGCCGAGGAGCGGACCCCCTGGGCGGTGCACGAGGTCGAGACGACCGCCGACTTCTGCCCGCGGAACCCCGTCCTCACCTGGATCCTCGGCGGCCTGAACTACCAGATCGAGCATCACCTCTTCCCGCGCGTCCCGCACACGCACTACCCGCGGATCGCCGAGATCGTCCGGCGCAACTGCGAGCGCCACGGCGTCCGCTACACCGTGCAGCCGACACTGCGCGCCGCGCTCCGCTCGCACTACCGCCACCTGCGCGAGCTCGGCCGCAACGGCCTCCGGGTCGAGATCGAGATGGGCTAGCCGTCAAGCTCGGCGACGAGCTCGCGGATCCGCGCCACCAGGTCGTCGCGGATCTCCCGGACGCGCTCGATCGGCTCGTGCTTCGGATCGGGCAGCTGCCAGGCGACGTAGCGTTTGCCGGGGACGACGGGACAGGCGTCGTCGCAGGTCGCGACGACGACGTCGGCCCAGGCGATCGCCGCGTCGTCGAGCCGGTGCGGCACGTGGTCGGAGGCGTCGATCCCGAGCTCGCGCAGCGCCTCGACGACCTGCGGGTGCGCGGTCGCGCCCGGGTTCGAGCCGGCCGAGCGGGCCCCGTGCCGATCGCCCGCCTCGCGGCGCAGCAGGCGCTCCGCCATCACCGAGCGGCCGCCGTTCGCAGTGCAGACGAAGAGGACGTTCACGAGGCGGCGGGTGCGGCGGGTGGATAGAGCCTCGCGCGCGCCGCGAGCGCGACGTAGACGAGGCCGACGAGGACGGGAACCTCGATCAGCGGGCCGACGACGCCGGCGAGCGCCTCGCCCGAGGTGGCGCCGAAGACGCCGACCGCGACGGCGATCGCGAGCTCGAAGTTGTTGGACGCGGCGGTGAACGCGAGCGCCGCCGTCCGCGGGTAGGTGAGCCCGAGCTTCCAGCCGCCGAGGAAGGCGACGGCGAACATGATCGCGAAGTACGCGAGCAGCGGCAGCGCGATCCGGACGACGTCGAGCGGCGCGTGCGTGATCTGCTTGCCCTGGATCGCGAAGAGCAGCACGATCGTGAAGAGCAGCCCGTAGAGCGCGAACGGCCCGATTCGCGGCATCAGCGTCTGCTCGTACCAGTCGCGGCCGCGGGCGCGCAGCCCGATCCGCCGGGTGAGGAAGCCCGCGACGAGCGGGATGCCGAGGAAGATCAACACCGTCCGGGCGATCTCCCAGATCGAGACGTGGAAGCCGTGCGTCTCGAGGCCGAGCCAGCCCGGCAGGACGGTGAGGTAGAACCAACCGAGGAGCGAGTACGCGGCGACCTGGAAGAGCGAGTTCAGCACGACGAGCACCGCCGTCGCCTCGCGGTCGCCGCACGCGAGGTCATTCCAGATCACGACCATCGCGATGCAGCGCGCGAGCCCGACGACGATCAGACCGGTGCGGTACGCGGGCTGGTCGGGCAGCAGCAGCCACGCGAGCGCGAACATCAGCGCCGGACCGACGAGCCAGTTGAGGACGAGCGACGCGCCGAACAGGCGCCGCTCGCCGCGTAGATGGCCGAGCTCCTCGTAGCGGACGCGCGCGAGGACCGGATACATCATCACGAGCAGCCCGAGCGCGATCGGCAGCGACACGGTGCCGACCTGCAGCCGCTCGAGATCCCGCTCCAGGCCGGGGACGAGCGCCCCGAGCCCGAGACCCGCGGCCATCGCCACGCCGATCCAGAGCGGCAGAAACCGGTCGAGCGTCGAGAGGCGCGCGACGACCGGGGCGTCCGGTTCCACTGCCGCAGTCGCCATGCTCAGCAGCACCCCGCCCGCGCGGCGGGCTGGATCACCGGCAGGCCCTTCGCCGCCGGCTCGGCCGTCTTGACCGCTTTGACGATCGCGCCGTGCATCCCGTCGGCGACCTCGTGGGTGAGCTCGACCGAGATCTGCTCGAGCCCGGCCGCGGCGAGCCCGGCCTCGTACTCGCCGATCGAGAGCGCGCCCGCGATGCAGCCGACGTAGCTGCCGCGCTCCGCGCGCTCGGCCGGCGAGACCCGGTCCTCGGCGACGACGTCGCTGATGCCGAGCCGCCCGCCAGGGCGCAGGACGCGCGCGATCTCGGTCAGCACCGCCGCCTTGTCGGTCGAGAGGTTGACGACGCAGTTCGAGATCACGACGTCGACGGAGTCCGCCGGCAGCGGGATCTGCTCGATCACGCCCTTCAGGAAATGGACGTTCGCGACACCCGCCGCCCGGGCGTTCTGCCGCGCGAGCGCGAGCATCTCGTCGGTCATGTCGAGGCCGTAGACGGTGCCGGCCGGGCCGACGCGCTTCGCGGAGAGGATCACGTCGATACCGCCGCCCGAGCCGAGGTCGAGCACGGTCTCGCCCTCGTGCAGGTCGGCGACGGCGGTCGGGTTGCCGCAGCCGAGCGAGGCGAGGACGGCCGCGTCGGGCAGCTCACCGCGCTCGTCGGTGCTGTAGAGGAGCTCGCCGAACCGGTCGGCCGGGGTCTCGCCGTCGCAGCAGGCGCCGCTGCCGCAGCCGCCGGGAGCGTCGAGGACGGCCTGGGCGGACTCTGCGTAGCGGTGGCGCACCTGCTCGCGCAGCTCGTCGGCGCTCGTGCTCGTGGTCATGGTCGGGACACTCCTTTCAGGTCGGCGACCGCCGCGAGCGTCTCGACAGCGTCCGCCTTGAGGGAGAAGTACGCCCACTTGCCGCGCTGCTCGCGCTCGACGATGCC
>DATFMW010000081.1:0-2954 GCA_035266765.1 Gaiellaceae bacterium
GACCGCGACCCGATTGCGGATCCGCTGCTGGTAGCCCTCGACCCGCGGGAACGTGATCTCGAGACCCGCCCGCGACGGGAGCGCCTGCACGTGACTCTGCCGCGCCGGCGGCGGCTTCACGCCCTTCCGCTGCTTGAACGGGATCACCTCGAAAGGAACGCCGAGGATCTGCGCGACTTCCTCGCTGAACGTCCCCTCCTCGGTCAGGTCGTAGCTCCGGCGGCGCAGGCCGCGGCCCACGACCTGCTCGCAGAGGAGCTGCGACATGAACGGACGAAGACCGACGATGTGCGTGACCGTGTTGCAGTCCCAGCCCTCGGTGAGCATCCCGACGCTGACGATGCAGCGCACGTCGCGGCCCGGCGGATGGAGCGGCCGCTCGAGCTTCCTCGCCAGCTCCTCGAACCCCTCCGGATAGACCGGCCGCCCCTGCAGGTCAGTCGACCAGTCGCGCTTCCCGACGGTGTCGAGCGTGAGCCGCATCCAGCGGGACTCGTCGTTTTTCGCCCCTTCGACCTCGGTCTCGGCGATCACCTTCGAGTCGACGCGGATCGTGGAGACGTTCCCGTTCTCGTTCCGCAGCTCGGGGATGTCGGCGGGCGGGATCCCCTCCGGCGGCTTTCCGTCGGCGATCCACTCGTAGAGCACGCCGGCGAGGCGGGTGTTCTTGCAGACGAGGATGAACACCGGCGGGCGCTCCTCGTCAGAGGCGGACCACTCTTGCCGCTCTTCCTCCCAGGCCGCTGCCAGCAGCCGGATCGGGTGCTCGGCGAAGCGCAGGACTGCCTCAGGCTTCGGATTCGCGCGCTTGCCACCGCGCTCCGCGCTGGAGAGCCGACTCATGATCCAACGCCAGATGTTGAAGTACGCCGCCTGATCCTCACCCGACGGATCCGAAACCGCCAGCTGCGGGATCTTCACCAGCCCGGACTCGATCGCGTCGGTGAGCCCGAAGTCGCTGACGACCCAGGGGAACACCTTGTTCGTCTCGTCTCCGGCGCGCGCGAGGAAGTACGGCGTCGCTGAGAGATCGACGCAGAAGTTGATCCGGCGGCTCTTGTGGATGCGATCGAGGCCGTCGATCCAGACCGTCGACTCGTAGACGTCGGAGTCGAGCAGCTCCTCGTTCGCCGCCTCGGCGTCCTCGGCCGCGTCGCCCGCGGCGTCCTGGCGGATGCGGTACGCGTGATGCGCCTCGTCGTTCAGGACGAGGATGTTCTGCTTGCCGCCGACCTCGCGTCCGAGCAGACGCTGCATGAGCTTCGCATCGCTCTCGACGTAGCGCGTCTCCTCGACCTCGACCTCGACGAGCTCTCCCGCGTCGTCGCGCTTCTCCGACAGGATCCGCAGCCGGTCGCGCTGCGCCTCGAACGAGGCGAGCGTCATGAAGCGGCCGCCGCGGCCGGAGGTCGTCTTCGCCCCGATCTTGATCTTCCCCTTCGTGACCTCGGGCTGGCCCATCTTCTGCACCTTCGAGCCGGAGCTCATCCCCTTGCGCTCGAACTCGTGCCAGTTCTTGACGAGCACGCGGCCGCGCCGGAGGGTCGACATCAGGTCAGGCGGCACGAGGTCGCGCGTCCGGTAGACCGACGCATCGCCCTGCGAGGGCTCGAGCTCGGCGAGGCGGCCCTTGATCGTCAGGTTTGGACAGACGACGAGGGCAACGTCGGCGAAGCGCGCGTCGCCGCGGGAGGTGACCTTGTTGAGGATGCTCCACGCGATCAGCATCCCCATCACCGTGGTCTTG
Organism: Gaiellaceae bacterium; assembly: GCA_035266765.1. Taxonomy (GTDB): domain Bacteria; phylum Actinomycetota; class Thermoleophilia; order Gaiellales; family Gaiellaceae; genus Palsa-739. The sequence goes on from DATFMW010000081.1 coordinate 1,748, forward strand.
CCCGAGCCGGTCGCCATCTTGCACGCGTAGCGGCGGAAGGCCTCGACGGTCTCCGGCACCTCCTCGGGCGGGACGTCGATCCCCTGCAGCAGATCGGACCGCGCCTCGTTGAGGAAGATGATCGTCTCGGCAGCTTCGATCTGGGCGAAGAAGAGCGGGTGCTCCCGCTCGCGTCGCCAGTAGCGGAGCAGCTCGAGCGTCGTCCGCGTCGCGCCCGGATACCCGAGCTCGCGCCACTGGGCGAGCCGCTCGCGGATCAGGTTGACGAGCTCGAGCTCCTGCCAGGCGCCGCGCGTGGGCGCGCCCGGTTCGGGCGGAGGCGCCTTCGGGTCGCGGTAGAAGTAGCCGGCGAGCCGTCTCCCGGCCGCGCGGATCGGCTCCTGTCCCTCCTCGATCTGCCAGTGCTCGGCGGGCTCGTGGAACGGCCCGTTCAGGATCGGCTGCTCGACCTCGAACGCGCTCACGGACACGTCCCGAAGAGCGAATTGTCGGCGCCGTTCGGCGCGGCGACGATGCTCCGGTGTGGGAGACGACGGATCCGGACGGCAGGCGTGTGGTCTTGTCGTTCGCCGCTTGGCGGCACGTGACGAGGCGCCACCCGGAGATCTCGCACGCTCGCGAAGCGGCCCTGCGCACGGTTGCGGAGCCGACCGCGCGTTTCCCTGGGCATGAGCCGCACGAGGAGTGGTTCTACGGTCAAGGATTCGGCCCCAGCCGCTTCGTGCGGGTCGTCGTACACTTCGGGGCGGAGCCAGGACGAATCGTGACGGCGTTTCCGAGGAGGCGTTTACCGTGACCGTCAAGATCGCGGGAATCGAGTTCGACAACAACGACTACGACGCCGGCGGCGACGTCCTCTACCTGCACGTCGGGGATCCTTCGTCCGCTGTCGACTGGGAGGACACGGTCGAGGGCGACGGCGTCCGCTACGGCTCCGATGGGAGCCTCGTCGGGATCACGATCCTCAACGCGCGGAAACGACTCGACCGCGACGGGAAGATCGTGATCACGCTGCCGCAGCAGCGCGTCGAGGCAACGCAGCTCGACGACGTGCTCGCTCCCGCGTAGCGCGCTCACTCGGCCTCGTCCAGCGACTTGACGACGAGCAGCTCGTTGCCGCGGTCGTCGATCACCTTCACGGCGACGCGTCGCTGCTCGCCGGCGGTGAACGACGCGCTGGTCGTGCCGGCGAGGTGATCCCAGACCG
>DATFMW010000082.1:0-5059 GCA_035266765.1 Gaiellaceae bacterium
CGTCGTCCTGTATGCGACCGGCTGCGCGATGGTCGTCTCGACCGGCTACCCCTACTCCTCCCACCGCGTCACGTACATCCACAACCTCTTCCAGAACGGCGCCGCGACCCTGTCCGGGCTCGTCGAGATGTTCCACGAGCGCAAGCGGCGCGGCGAGCTTCCCGCGAGCGACGACATCACCTTCGTGATGGTCACCGGCGACGGCGGCATGGACATCGGCACCGGCCCGACGATCGGCACCGCGATCCGCGACCACCGGATGATCATCGTCGAGTACGACAACCAGGGCTACATGAACACGGGCGCGCAGCTCAGCTACTCGACGCCGCTCGGACACCGCACCTCGACGAGCCATGTCGGCCCGGGCGAGCACGGCAAGCTGTTCCATCACCGCGACACGCCGCAGATCATGGCGGCGACGAACATCCCGTACGTCTTCACGGGCGTCGAGGGCTTCCCGGACGACCTGCTCGCGAAGGGCGCGAAGGCGCAGTGGTACGCGCGCAACGAGGGGATGGCCTACGGGAAGATCCTCATCTCCTGCCCGCTGAACTGGCTGACCGAGGATCGCGCCGGCACCGACGTCGTGCGCACCGCGGTCGACTCGTGCTTCTTCCCGCTCTACGAGATCGAGCGGCACCGGACGTCGCTCACCTACGACCCGGAGCCGCTCGGCCGCCGGATCCCGGTCGCCGACTGGCTGCGCTCGATGGGCAAGACACGGCATCTCTGCAAGCCCGGGTTCGAGGACGACCTCGCCCGGATCGAGGCCGAGGTCGACCGGCGCTGGCGGCGGCTGAAGGCGATGAGCGAGCACCCGGAGCTCTAGGAGACCCATGGCGAGAATCCTCGACAAGCTCGAGCTGACCCCGGTGACCCGGCTCTTCGTCGTCGACGCGCCGCTCGTCGCGCGGCACGCCCAGCCCGGCCAGTTCGTGATCGTGCGTGTCGACGAGCACGGCGAGCGGGTGCCGATCTCGATCACCGACTTCGACCCGGAGGCGGGCACGGTGACGCTCGTCGTCCAGGAGGTCGGCCGCACGAGCGGCCTGCTCTGCGCGCTCGAGCCGGGCGAGGAGCTCCTCGACCTCGCAGGCCCGCTCGGCCGCCCCGCCCCGCTCCCCGACACGGGTCACGCGGCGCTCGTCGGCGGCGGCTTCGGCGCCGGTGCGATCTACCCGATCGCGCGCGAGCTGCGCCGCCGCGGCGTCCGCGTCACGTCGATCGTCGGCGCCCGCACGGCCGGGCTGCTGATCCTGCGTGAGCTGCTCGAGCCCGCGAGCGACGCGTACGAGCCGTGCACCGACGACGGCTCGCTCGGCTACCACGGCTTCACGGCGGCTCGGCTCGGCGAGCTGGTCGAGCAGGGCGCGGGCTTCACGAGCTGCTTCGCGGTCGGCCCGATGCCGATGATGCGCGCCGTCGCCGAGACGACGCGCCCGTCGGCGCTGCCGACCTTCGTCTCGCTCGACCCGATCATGCTCGACGGCACCGGGATGTGCGGCGCGTGCCGGATCACCGTCGGCGGCGAGACGCGCTTCGCGTGCGTGGACGGCCCGTTCTTCGACGCGCACGCCGTCGACTTCGACGAGGCGGTCGTGCGCTCGAAGATGTACGTCGACGAGGAGCGGGTCGCCCGCGAGCCCGTGCTCGTGGACACGCTCGGGGGGGCCTAGCCGTGGGCGTCGTCCACCCGACGAAGACGGCGATGCCGACGCTCGACCCGGTCGAGCGGCGCGCGGTCTGGGACGAGGTCGCGACCGGCTACACGGTCGAGCGGGCGCTCGCCGAGGCGCGGCGCTGCATCCAGTGCCAGGAGCCGCTCTGCGAGCTCGGCTGCCCGGTCGGCGTCCCGATCCGCGACTTCGTGCGGCAGGTGCAGCTCGGCGACTTCGCCGGCGCGGCGGCGACGATCGCGACGAGGAACGTGCTGCCGGCGATCTGCGGGCGCGTCTGCCCGGTCGAGCACCAGTGCGAGGCGCAATGCGCCGTGCTCGGCCGCCTGGAGCCGGTCGGGATCGGCCGCCTCGAGCGCTTCGTCGCCGACTGGGAGCGGGCGCAGCCGAGGAGCGGCACCGCAGCCAGGCCCGTGCAGCGCCTCGAGCAGGTCGCGATCGTCGGCTCCGGCCCGGCAGGACTGACGGTGGCGAGCGATCTCGCCAGGCTGGGCTACGGAGTGACGGTCTTCGAGGCGCTGCACGCGATCGGCGGCGTCCTGCGCTACGGGATCCCCGAGTTCCGGCTGCCGAAGGCGATCGTCGACGAGGACGTGGAGCGGCTGCGCGAGCTCGGCGTCGAGTTCCGCACGGACGTCGTCGTCGGCAAGACGGTGACCGTCGACGAGCTGCTCGGCGAGCTCGGCTACAGCGCCGTCTTCGTCGGCACGGGCGCTGGCTCGCCGAAGTTCATGAGCATCCCGGGCGAGAACCTGAAGGGCGTCTACTCGGCGAACGAGTACCTGACGCGCGTGAACCTGATGCGCGCGTACTCGTTCCCCGACTACGACACGCCGGTGAAGCGGCCGGCGCGGGCGGCGGTGATCGGCGCCGGCGACACGGCGATGGACGCGGCGCGCGTCTCGATCCGGCTCGGCGCGCAGGAGACGCACGTCGTGTACCGGCGCACGCAGGCCGAGATGGGCGCCCGCGCCGAGGACTACCGCCGGTGCGCCGAGGAGGGGGCGATCTTCGACTGGCTGACGCTGCCGACACGGTTCCTCGGCGACGACGACGGGCGCGTGCGCGCGCTCGAGTGCGTGCGCATGGAGCTCGGCGAGCCCGACGCGTCGGGCCGGCCGCGGCCGGTTCCGGTCGCGGGCTCCGAGTTCGAGCTCCAGGCGAACCTCGTCGTGATCGCGCTCGGCACGAACCCGAACCCGCTGATCCCGCAGACGACGGCGGGCCTCGACGTGGACGGGCACGGCTGCGTCGTCGTCGATTCCGAGACCGGGGCCACGAGCCGGCCGGGCGTGTACGCGGGCGGCGACATCGCGACGGGGGCGGCGACGGTGATCCTCGCCATGGGGGCGGGCCGCCGGGCCGCCCGGGCGATCAACGACTACCTGGAGGGAGACGGCGATGACGACGGTGGGGCCTGAGACGAGCGGCTTCATGCCCGCGCACCTGGCCGAGTCGATCCTGTTCGACGACCGGGCCGAGGCCGGGAGGGCGCTCGCGCATGCGCTGCCGGTCGGCCTCTCCTCGCCGGCGGTGATCGGCGTGACCCGCGGCGGGGTCGAGATCGGCGCCGAGCTCGCGACGGCGCTCCGGGCGCCACTCGACGTCGTCCTCGTCTCGCCGATCCGCCGTCCGGCGGAGCTGCACGCGATCGGCGCCGCCGCACCGGGCGACGCCGTCCACGTGCTCGAGCCGCACGGCCTCTCGGCCGCGCAGCTCGTCGTCGCGACTGCACGGGCGCACCGCGAGGCGAAGCAGGTCGACGCGCGCCTGCACGAGCGCCGGCCCCCGCTCCACGTCGACGGCCGCGACCTCGTGCTCGTCGACGAGGCGATCACGACGGGCTCGACGATGCTCGCGGCGACGCGCTGGGCCCGTGACCACGATGTGCACCGGGTCGTCGTCGCGGTGCCGGTCGCCGCCGCGGCGGGCCTCGCGCTCGTCCGTCCGGAGGCGGACGAGGTCGTGTGCCTCTACGAGTTCGAGTTCCTGGGCTCGCGGGCCGTCTGGTTCGGCCAGCTGCCGCCCCTCGCAGACGAGGACGTCCGCCGGCTTCTAGAGGAGGCCCGATGACGACAGAGATCCACGTGCGGTTCGCGCGGACCCGCGACGCGGAAGACGCCTTCCCGGTCGTGTGCGGCCACGTCGCCGGCGCCCGCCTGGCCGACGCCGGGATCGAGGTCGAGTGCGACCCGGTCGCCGAGGCGGCGGTGATGCACGAGCTCGAGCTCGCCCTCGACGAGTGGCTCGTGCGCGAGCAGCTCCCGTTCGCGCCGCTCGACATCGGCGAGCACACGCTGCTCGTGCGGCCGCCCGGCGACTAGATCCGGACGAGCGACTCGCGGTCGGCGGCCCGGACGATCACGACCGGGCACGGCGCCTGGCGCACGCATTCCTTGCTGATCGAGCGGCCGCCGGCTCCTCCCACGGTGCGCCGCCGGCGCGAGCCGACAATCAGCAGGTCGGCGTCCCGTGCCGCCTCGACGAGCACCCGCGTCGGGTCGCCCTCGACGGCGACCTGCGTGAACGCGACGCCGCTCGTCTCCCCGACCGCCTCGGCGACGACGGACTCGAGGCGCGCCTCCGCCTGCTCGGGGGCGGCGGGCGCCGTCCACGCGTACACGGCGCGAAGCTCGGCGTGCCGCAGGCGTGCCTCCTGGACCGCCCAGCGCAGGGCGACCTTCGACCCCTCGGAGCCGTCGACTCCGGCGACGATCCGCGTCACGGCCTGCCGTCGGCGCATCATGGCTCCCGCATCGTCTGCTCGGGCGGCCCGGGCCGCATCGGGCGGCCCTCCGATCCCGGCTGCGGCCGAGTACGCAGCGAAGGGAACATCCGGGAACCACCCGATGGCGCCGCAGCCGGGACGGCGGATGCTGACAGCGGAGGCCCGCGACGATGAGGAGAGACGTGTCGTCATCGGCACGGCCGCACCTGCGACGTCCGTCGCGGCAGCGATCCCGGGCGCGCCCGGAGTCCACCGTGGAGGACGATTCGCCCTCTCCCGCCGATGTCGCGCCGGCCGTCGTCAAAGGAGGATCCGCCGTGGTCAAGGCAGACGCACCCGTGACACGCGACGAGCTGGAGCAGCTCGTGCACGAGTACCGGCACGTCCGCGACGAGCACCGCCGCGCGCGTCGCGGGAGCCGGGCGCGACGGCATCTCGGATCGCGCCTGGAGGAGCTCCGGGCGCGGTTCGAGCACCTGCTCACGGCGACCCCGGTCGACGACGAGACGCGCCGCCGCTGGCGCGACCATCTGCGCCACGGCGCGCCCGAGCCGGACGAGCCGGCCGGGTTCGCGCCGCTGCTCTACCTCGGCAGCTCCGAGACAGGCTCGCAGCTCCGCCTCACTGCCCGAGAGGACGGCACCCTCGACGCGGC
>DATFMW010000083.1:0-2707 GCA_035266765.1 Gaiellaceae bacterium
GGATGGCGAACGTGTACCTCGCCGTGGACGAGGAGCTCGGCCGCCGCGTCGCGATCAAGATCCTGAACGAGCGGCACGCAAACGACGAGCAGTTCGTCGCGCGCTTCCGCCAGGAGGCGAAGAACGCGGCCGCGCTCTCGCACCCGAACATCGTCGCGATCTTCGACCGGGGCGAGGCCGAGGGGACGTACTACATCGCGATGGAGTACCTCGAGGGGAAGACGCTCAAGGAGCTGATCGTCTCGCGGGGGCCGGCACCGGTCAACGTCGCGATCGAGTACGCCCGCCAGATATTGTCGGCGCTCAAGTTCGCGCACCGGCACGGGATCGTCCATCGCGACATCAAGCCGCACAACGTCCTCGTCGACGGCGAGGGACGCGTCAAGGTGACGGACTTCGGGATCGCCCGGGCCGGCGCGAGCGAGATGACCGAGGTCGGCTCGATCGTCGGCACGGCGCAGTACCTCTCGCCCGAGCAGGCGCGCGGCGCCGGAGTCGACCCGCGCTCCGACCTCTACTCGCTCGGCGTCGTCCTCTACGAGCTTCTGACCGGCGAGTCGCCCTTCGACGGCGACACCCCGGTCGAGATCGCGATGAAGCACCTCTCGCAGACGCCTGAGCCGCCGTCGGCGCACCGGTCCGAGCTGCCCGAGGAGCTCGACTGGGTCGTGACGCGTGCGCTCGCGAAGCACCCGGACGATCGCTACCAGTCGGCCGACGAGATGGACACCGATCTCGAGCGGGTGATGCGCGGCGCCGCCGTCTCGGCCGAGACCGAGGACACGGCGACCCAGATCATCCGCGCTCCCGCCCTGCCGATCGCAGCGAGCGCGCCGACGGCGGCGACGATGATCGCGCCGCCGCTCCGCCGCGGTGGCGGTGGTGGCGGCGGTGGTGTGATGCCGCCCGTGCCGATGGGCTACTACGAGGAGGAGCGGCCGCGCCGCCGGCCGGTGTGGCCGTGGCTCGCGGCGCTCGTCTTCGTGCTCGTCGCGGGGGCCGGCGGCTGGTACGTCTACAACCAGATCTCGAGCCAGATCTCCTCGAACGCGCCGGTGAGCGTCGAGCTGTACGTCAACGAGACCCAGGCCACGGCCGAGTCGAACATCCGGCAGATCCATCTCGTGCCGAAGGTGATCAACGCTCCGAGCCAGGACACGGCGAAAGGTCTCGTCTTCAAGCAGGACCCGGCGGCCGGCCACAAGATCGCGCAGGGGAACCCGGTCACGATCTGGGTCTCGACGGGCAAGCCGCAGGTGGCGGTGCCGGATCTGAAGGGCCAGCAGCAGGCTGATGCCGAGAAGGCGCTGAACGACCTGAAGCTGAAACCCGAGGTCCACCAGGTGCCGGGCGGCCGGCAGGCCGGGATCGTCACCGCCACCGACCCGGGTCCGGGAGCGAAGGTCGACCAGGGCACGACGGTGCGCGTCAACGTCACCTCCGGCCCGAAGCCGGTGAAGGTGCCGAACGTCGTCGGCAAGCAGCTCGACGTCGCCACGTCGCAGCTGCAGCGGCTCGGCTTCGTCGTCACGCCGACGTTCCAGCACGACCCGGCGGCGGCGAACGAGGTCACCGACCAGAGCACCGCGCCGGGCGCCACGGCTCCGAAGGGGTCGACGATCACGCTTACCGTCTCGAGCGGGCCGCAGACCGCGCCGGTGCCGGACGTGACGGGCCAGGCGGTCGACGCGGCGGCGCAGACGCTCGCGAGCGCCGGGTTCAAGGTGCAGACGCAGCCCCAGGACACGCTCGACCCGACCCAGGACAACGTCGTCATCGCGCAGTCGCCAGGGCCGAACAACCAGGCGCCGAAGGGGTCGACCGTGACGCTCACCGTCGGCCACTTCGTCGCGAGCACCGACACGACGACGACGACGCCGACGCCGACGCCGGCGACGACGACGACGCAGACGCCGTGAGTCGCAAGCTCCGGGTCGCGCTCGTGGCCGGCGGCCGCTCGAGCGAGCACGACGTCTCGCTCGCCTCGGCGCGCTCCGTGCTGGCCGCGCTCGACGCGGAGCGCTACGAGGTGGTCGGCGTCGCGATCGGGCGCGACGGGCGCTGGGCGCTCGACGGCTCCTCGGGCCAGGTCCTGGGGTCAGACCCCGAGACACGTCCGGTGGAGACGCTGCCCGTCCCGGCCGAGGCGGGGACGCTCGAGGCGCTCGGCGCCGTCGACGTCGTCGTGCCGATGCTGCATGGGCCGTTCGGCGAGGACGGGACGGTGCAGGGCCTGCTCGAGCTCGCAGGCGTCCCGTACGTCGGCGCAGGGGTCGCCGCGTCCGCGCTCGCGATGGACAAGGACCTGTTCAAGAAGGTGATGCGCGACAGCGGCATCCCGGTCGCGGCGCACCACGCGATCCGGCTCGGCGACGAGGTCTCGAACCCGTACGGCTACCCCGTGTTCGTCAAGCCGGCTCGGCTCGGCTCCTCGGTCGGGATCTCGAAGGTGCATTCCGAGGCGGAGCTCGGGCCGGCGGTCGCGCTCGCGTTCCGCCACGATGAGAAGGTGCTCGTCGAGGAGTTCGTCTCCGGGATGGAGGTCGAGGTCGGCGTGCTCGGCAACCGGGTGCCGCCGCCGGTTGCGTCCCTGCCGGGGCGGATCGACACGCTTCAGCACGAGTGGTACGACTTCGCCTCGAAGTACGACGAGGGCGGCATGGATCTCGTGATCCCGCCGGAGCTGCCGCGGGAGACGATCGAGCTC
>DATFMW010000084.1:0-2119 GCA_035266765.1 Gaiellaceae bacterium
CGCCGTCGCCGACGGCTCGCCCGCGTATAGGATGCCGGGGACGCAGCCGCCGGAGGTCGGCGCCTGGCTGCAGTACTTGACCGGAACCGGATCGCCAATCGCGGCGACGAACACGTCGTAGTCGAGGTTGGTGTCGTTGGCGACGAGGTCGGACGCCTTGCTGGCGAAGGCCACCCGTCGGCCGTTGCCGGAGATCGCGGGCCCGGAGGAATTGCCGTTCGCGGCGGCGCCGTTCGGCTGCACGCTGAGCTGCTCCGAGTAGGAGCTCCAGGTGTCGCGGAACCAGACGTCGTAGGTGGAGGCCGTGTCCGGCAGCGCGCCGCTGGTGTCGTACTCGAAGGCGACGGAGCGACCGTCCCCGGAGAGACTCAGTCCGGTGCCCGGGAAGTTGTTGGACGCCGAGTTGCCCGAGACGTGGCGGACCAGTCCCGCCTGCATGTCGCGGACGTAGACGTTGCCGAGCTGCGACCCGAACCAGCCGGGATCGAGATTGGGCCAGGGGCTCCAGAAGGCGACGTAGCGGCCGTCGGCGGAGGGCGAGCCCGTGATGCCGCCGATCGCGGCGCCCGTGGAGCTCACGGTGACCAGCTCGACCGTCCCGTCGCTCAGGTCGGCGCGGAACACGTCCCAGGATCCGTTGCCGTCGTTGGGCACCAGGTTGTCGATCTCGCTGCCGAAGACCGCGTAGCGCCCGTCCGCGGACAGCCCGCCGAGCCACGAGCGGCCGTCGCCGAGCACGCCGTTCCAGGGCCGGTCCACCCAGGTGGTTACGCCCCGGATGAGGTCGCGGAAGTAGACGTGGCCGAAGGCCCCGACCGCTTGGGGAACGAGGCCCGGCGCGTCGGACGTGAACAGGATCGCGCTCCCGTCCGCCGACAGCGCTCCCGAGCGCGACGTGCCCACCGCGGGCGCCCCGTTGGTGTCGACGCTGACGAGCTCCGTGGTGCCCGCGGTCAGGTCGCGTACGTAGACCTGGCGCGAGCCGTTGCTCGAGGCCGCCAGGTTCGAGGCCGCCGAATCGAAGGCCACCGCCGTCCCGTCGCCCGCGATCGCCGGCGCGTAGCAGTGGCCGTCGGGCTCGCCGCCGCCGAGCGCGAAGCTCACCCGCGAGGTGACGCCCGCAACGCGGTCGCGCAGGTAGATGTCGGACAGACCGTTGTTGTCGCCGGCGCCGAGGTTGGCGGCCAGCGACTCGAAGGCGACGTACCTTCCGCTCTCGTCGACCGACGGATGGCGCGAGGCGGCGTCCCCGAGTGCGCCCGCGGAGGACTGGCTGATCAGCTGGACGCCGCTCTGTGCGGGACTCGGAGCGACGGTCGCCAGCGCCACCAAGAAGTAGAACGGCAGAGACTTCATTGGACTCTCCCTTCGAGGTTCAAACAGGCTCGATCCAAAGCGGGCTCGCGCGAGCCTAGCAGATGGCGCGGATTCCGCGTTGTCTCCGGCTCGCGCCGCCTGCTCGGAGGCCGGCGACCGTCGTTCAGTTCACGGCCACGTCGAGCAGCTCGACGCGGCATCCATGACGAAGCCCGGCTGGACGCGCCCGCACCGGCCTTCCACGAGCCTTCGAGACCGATGATCGTCCCGTCCTCGTACTCGAACGACAGCTCGCCGAAGTACCAGACTTCGGCGGGCGTGGCCCGCGCGAGCGGCGGGGTCGATCGGCGATACGTAGCTCCCGCCGCGCGTCACCCACCGATGCCTCGCCGTGCATCGAGCGCGCGGATCGCTCGCGCCCCGCAACCGGGACCGGCGGCGGTAATCGAGGCGTAACCCCGGGCTTCGCCGACGAGGAGTACAATCCGCAGCCGGCAGGCGCGGACCCGTTCCCCCGCGGCGCACCCGAGGTCGTTCCATCGAGGAGTTCGCAATGCACTTCCAGAGTGGGCGGCGTTGGAATCCGGCGTCGTCCTCCCGCTCTGCTGCGGGCCGCGCGAGATCCGCCGAGGTGAGATGCGCCTGTTGATCGTCGAGGACTCGGCCGCGCTGCGGAACTCGCTGCGCGAGGGCTTGATCCAGGAGGGCTTCGCCGTCGACGCGGCCGGCGACGGCCGCACGGGTCTGTCGCTGGCGCGCAACAATCCCTACGACGTGCTGATCCTCGACCTGATGCTTCCCG
>DATFMW010000085.1:0-3108 GCA_035266765.1 Gaiellaceae bacterium
GATGCCGCCGAAGATGTTGAAGAAGATCGAGCGCACCTGCGGGTCGTGCGTGATCACCTCGAGCGCGTCCACGACGCCTTCGGCGGAGCCGCCGCCGCCGAGGTCGCAGAAGTTCGCGGGCCGGCCGCCGACGTGGGCGACGACGTCGACGGTGGACATCGAGAGCCCGGCGCCGTTGCCGCAGATGCCGACCTCACCGTCGAGCTTCACGTAGGTGACGCCCTTCTCGCGCGCGAATGCCTCGATCGGGTCGGCCGCGCTCGTGTCGCGCCACCCGGCCACGTCGCCGTGACGGAAGAGCGCACTGTCGTCGACGGTGAACTTCGAGTCGAGCGCCTTCACCTCACCGTCCGGCGTGACGATGAGCGGGTTGATCTCGCAGAGCATCGCGTCGAAGCGGACGAAGGCCTCGTACAGCTGGCCGATGATCGCGGCGATCTGCTTCTGCTCGGACGGGTCCTCGACACCGGCCCCGTAGACGAGCCGGCGCGCGACCCACGGCTGGAAGCCCTCGAGCGGGTCGATGTGCAGCCGGACGAGCGCCTCGGGGCTCTCCTCGGCGACCTGCTCGATCTCGACGCCGCCCTGGGTCGTGAACATGAAGAGCGGCTGCTTCGCGCCCCGGTCGAACGTGACCGAGAGGTAGTACTCCTTCGCGATGTCGGAGGCCGTCTCGATCCAGACCTTCTGCACGACGTGGCCCCGGATGTCGAGCCCGAGGATGTCGCGGGCCTTCGCCTCGGCGTCGGCGGGGTCGTCGGCGAGCTTGACACCGCCGGCCTTGCCGCGGCCGCCGACCAGGACCTGGGCCTTCACGACGACGGGGCCGCCGAGCTCCTCGGCCGCCGCGCGCGCCTCCTCGGGCGTCTCGGCGAGCCGCCCGTCGGAGACGGGGATCCCGACGCGCCGGAAGAGTTCCTTGCCCTGGTACTCGTACAGATCCATCGGCGGCTGACTCTAACCACGCGGACGACCTCGATGGCGCAGTACTGGCGAGAGGGGGTGGTGCCGCGCCCACCGCGGCACCGCTGGAACACCGTGGGGGAGCCGTCTCACCGGGAGGGGACGGAAAGGTCGAGCAGGAGCGAACCGTATTCTCTGCCCGGTGAGCCCGGCGGATCAGCTGACGGTGGCCCGCGCCCTCTCGGTGCCGGTCGTCGTCGCCCTGTACGTCTGGCCGTTCGCCGGGCACGACTACTGGGCGACGGGCGTGTTCTGCGCGGCGATGACGACGGACTGGTTCGACGGCCGGCTCGCGCGCCGGCACGGCTACACGTCGTCGCTCGGCTCGCTGCTCGACCCGATCGCCGACAAGGTGCTCGTGCTCGCGGTGCTCGTGATGCTCGTCGGGGAGCGGGTCGCGCCGGCGTGGATGGTCGCCGCGATCGTCGTCCGCGAGATGCTGATCACCGGGCTGCGCCAGGCGGCGATCGAGCGGGGCGTCGTCCTCGCCGCCCGCGACCTCGGCAAGCTGAAGACCTGGGCCCAGGCGATCGCGGCGGGCCTCGGCGGCTTCGCGGCGGCCGGTGCCTGGAGTCACGACCTCGCCTGGTGGTCGCTGCTCGTCGCGGTCGTCCTGACGTGGGTCTCGGGACTCGACTACGCCCGCAGCGCGCCGCAGCTCTTCCGCGGCCGGGTCACCGGCGCGTAGACGTTACGACTCCAGCTCTTGCTCGCGCCGCGGCAGCGCCGCGTCGGCCCGTGGCGAGGGCCGCCGCTCCTCCGCCTCCTCCGCGAGCGCGGCGACGATCGCAGCGCGCTCCTCCTCGCTCGGCTCGGGCGTGATCTGGAGTTCCATCACCTGGAAGACTAGAGTCCGGCCCGACCGAGGTCGATACGAGTCGAACGTGGGTCTACGCCTTACCGTCAGCGGCGCGTTGGCGCTCGCGGCTGTGCTCCCAGCCGGCACCGCCGCGGCCGCGCCCTCTCGCGTACCCGACTGGGCCGCGCCGCAGATCCGCGTCGTCGCCTCGCGGGGCCTGATGGGGACGAAGAACCCGCGCCGCTTCCGCCAGAACGCGCCGCTCACGGGCCAGGCGCTCGCGAACCTCGTCTTCGGCCTCTCGCTCGATCTGACCCCACCGGTCACGGTCCCGCCCGCGCCGCCTCCCGTTCCATCGCCGGATCAGCTCCCATCCGCCCCGACGCCGGATGGGCTCCCGCGCCTCCCGACGGCGGACAGCACCGCGACCGACCCGACGGCCACCGACCCCACCACGACCGACCCCACCACGACCGATCCGGCCGCCACCGTCCCGACGACGACGGATCCAACCGCGACCGTCCCCACCGCGACGGAGCCGACGGCGACGACGGCCACGCCGACGGACACAACGCCGACGGAGGCGATTCCGGCCAAGCCCCCGCCGGCCCCACCCGCCGGCCCGCCGCGCGTCGCCCACCCGGCGGCGCCGGTGACGATGGCCGCCCTCGACGCGCGGCTCGTCTCCTCGCTCGGCCTCTCGGGTGCCGCCTCGGAGTTCGCGAAGCGCGCCGGCGCGGCGGGCCTCAGGGTGCCGTGGCGCTTCGGCACCGAGGTCGTCGCCCGGCTGCTCGGCCTGCGCATCAACCACCCGGCGGCGCAGGACGGGCTCGAGCTCCTGCCCTCCGACGACGCGACCCGCGCCGAGGCCGCCTACTCGGCGGCGCGGATCCTCGGCTTCGGGTGGCTCGGCAACAGCTGGGAGACCGCCGCCGTGCAGAGCCTCGCCGACTCGTTCGCCCTGCCGCACTACTCCCGGTGGCAGCGGCGGATCCTTACCGTCGCCGTGTCGAAGATCGGCATGCCGTACATCTGGGGCGGGACGAGCGACGGCCCCGAAGCGCCGTTCGGCGTGCGATCGCGGGGCGGCTACGACTGCTCAGGCTTCGTCTGGCGCGTCTACAAGCTCCAGCGCTATCCGGGTGAGCGGTCGCTCGCCTCGACGCTGCGCGGGCGAACGACGTTCCAGATGAGCGTCGAGGTGCCGGCGTCGGAGCGGATCCCGTTCGCGAAGCTTCAGCCCGCGGACGTGATCTTCTTCGGCGACCGGGGCCCGCGCTCGACCTCCGCCGAGGTCGACCACATGGCGATCTACTTGGGCAAGGGCTGGTTCATCCAGTCGTCGG
>DATFMW010000086.1:0-5309 GCA_035266765.1 Gaiellaceae bacterium
CCGCAAGCGTCTCGAGCGTCGGCACGTCCCCTGCGCAGGCGAGCACGAGATCCGGCTCCAACGCTTCGTCGTTGCTTGCCCACTCCCAGATGCCGATGCCCTTCGTGCAGTGGGCGACCGCCTCCTCGATCGTCATGTAGGACAGCTCCGGCTGCTTGCCTGCGACGATCACGTTCACGTAGTCGCGGCTGCGCAGGCAGTGATCCGCCACTGAGAGCAGGCAGTTCGCGTCCGGAGGAAGGTAGACGCGGACGATCTCCGCCTTCTTGTTGACGACGTGGTCGATGAAGCCGGGATCCTGGTGGCTGAAGCCGTTGTGGTCCTGGCGCCAGACGTGGCTCGAGAGCAGGTAGTTGAGCGATGCGATCGGCGCGCGCCAGTCGATGTCGTCGGTCGCCTCCAGCCACTTCGCGTGCTGGTTGAACATCGAGTCGACGATGTGGATGAACGCCTCGTAGCAGTTGAAGAGGCCGTGCCGGCCGGTGAGGAGGTAGCCCTCGAGCCAGCCCTGGCACTGGTGCTCGGAGAGCATCTCGACGACGCGGCCGACCGGAGCGAGGTGCTCGTCCACCGGCTCGATCGCCGCCTCCCACTGCTTCGCGCTCGCCTCGATCGTCGCGCCGAGCCGGTTCGACGCCGTCTCGTCCGGGCCGAAGATCCGGAAGTTCTCCGGGTTCGCGCGGACCACGTCGGCGAGCCACGAGCCGAGCACGCGCGTCGCCTCGGCGGTCACCGCACCGGGCCGGTCGACCTCGACCGCGTAGCGGCGGAAGTCCGGGAGCGCGAGGTCGCGCAGGAGCAGGCCGCCGTTCGTCTTCGGGTTCCCGCTCATGCGGCGCTCGCCCTCCGGCGGCAGCGCCGCGAGCTCGGGGACGAGCGAGCCCGCCGCGTCGAACAGCTCCGCGGGCCGGTAGCTCTGCAGCCACTCCTCGAGCAGGCCGCGATGGGCGTCGTTGCGGCGCACCTCGGCGAGCGGCACCTGGTGTGCACGCCACGTGCCCTCGACCTGGACGCCGTCCACCTCGCGCGGGCCGGTCCAGCCCTTCGGCGTCCGGAAGACGATCATCGCGCGCGGCGTGTCGAGTGCCCGGTCGAGCAGCTCCGCGAAGCGGGCGTGCGCCCCGAGATGGTCACCGTCGTCGAGCTCGACGGTGAAGAAGAGCGGCTCGTACCCGTAGCCGCGCATCAGCGACGCGAGCTCGTCCTCGGGGATGCGGGCGAGCACGGTCGGGTTCGCGATCTTGTAGCCGTTCAGGTGCAGGATCGGCAGCACGCGCCCGTCCGTCTCGGGGTTCGCGAACTTGTTCCCGTGCCAGCTCGTCGCGAGCGGGCCCGTCTCGGCCTCGCCGTCGCCGACGACGCAGGCGACGAGCAGACCGGGGCTGTCGAACGCGGCGCCGTAGGCGTGCGAGAGCGCATAGCCGAGCTCGCCGCCCTCGTGGATCGAGCCCGGCGTCTCGGGCGCGACGTGGCTCGGAATCCCGCCCGGGAACGAGAACTGCCGGAAGAGCTCGCGCAGGCCGGCCTCGTCGCGCGTCACGTGCGGGTAGAGCTCCGTGTAGGTGCCCTCGAGGTACGACTGGGCGACGAGGGCGGGGCCGCCGTGGCCGGGGCCCGTGACGAAGATCGCGTCGAGATCACGCTCGCGGATCGCCCGGTTCAGGTGGACGTAGAGGAAGTTCAGGCCGGGGGTCGTCCCCCAGTGGCCGAGCAGGCGCGGCTTCACGTGCTCAGGCCCGAGCGGCTCGCGCAGCAGCGGGTTGTCGAGCAGGTAGATCTGCCCGACCGAGAGGTAGTTCGCGGCCCGCCAGTACGCGTCGAGGATGCGAAGCTCGGTCTCGATCATGAGAATCCCTTCCGATGGACGTTCTCGTCGTCAACGCCGGTTCCACCAGTTTGAAGCTCCATCTCGTCCGGCGCGGCGATTCGGAGCCGGTGGACGGCTTCGTCCCGGCCGACGCGGTCGGTCATCGCGTCGTACACGGGGGCGACCTCGCCGAGCCTCGGCTCGTCGACAACGACCTGGAGGAGGTCGTCGAGCGGCTGTCGGTGCTCGCCCCCCTGCACAACCGGCCCGCGCTCGAGGCGATGCGGCGGGCGCGAGCGGCGCTTCCCGACGTGCCGCACGTCGCCGTCTTCGACACGGCGTTCCACCGGACGATGCCCGAGCCGGCGTCGACGTACGCGGTGCCGGAGCGCTGGCGCACCGACTGGGGCGTGCGCCGCTACGGCTTCCACGGCATCTCGGTGCAATGGGTCGCCTCGCGGGTGCGGGTGCTCCGGCTCGTCGTCTGCCACCTCGGCGGCGGCAGCTCCATCACGGCGGTCAAGGACGGGTGCTCCGTCGACACGACGATGGGCTTCTCGCCGCTCGAGGGCGTGCCGATGGCGACCCGCTCCGGCTCGGTCGACCCCGGCGCGCTCGTCTACCTGCTCCGCGAGGGTCTCGTCGACACGGCCGGGCTCGAGCACGCGCTCGAGCACGAGTCGGGGCTCGCCGGACTCTCCGGCGGCGGCTCCGGCGACGCGCGCGAGGCCTCGCCGCTCGCGCTCGACGTGTATGTCCACCGCGTCGCGGCGGCGGTGGCCGCGATGACGGCGGCGTGCGGCGGCCTCGACGCGCTCGCCTTCACGGGCGGGATCGGCGAGCACGCGACGGCGGTGCGGGAGCGGATCGTCGAGCGCGTGCGCTTCCTCGGCGACTTCCGGGTCGAGGTCGTGCGGGCGCGCGAGGAGCTCGTGATCGCGGCCGAGACCGAGCGCCTCCTCGCCAAGTGACAACGTGTTACAAGGGCTCAAAGGCCGGGCACGTGCAGCGGGTTGCCGGCCGGCTTCTTCCACGAGAAGATCGGCTCGGCCACGCGCGGCTTGCCGTCGACGCAGGCCCGCCACGCGGTCGCGGCCGCCCACACGTCCGCCTCGCCGACGATGCGCTCGACGACGGCGCGTGCCTCCGGCCCCTCGAACACGAACACCGCCTCGCTGTCGGTGAGATAGACGCAGTGCGCTTCGAGCGGCGAGTCGCCGAGTTCGAACGGCGGCCCCTTCGCGATCAGCCCGCGCGCGACCTCGATCGAATCGAGCCGCAGCGGAACAACGACAGCGACCCTACTCACGCCCGCCCCTCGCCGTCGACGGCGCCCGAGGAGCGCGCGTGACACTGTCGGGAGGACGTGTCATACCGCGAGCCGTGTCGCAGTCAGGCGGCCCAGCCGCTCGGCGAGCTCGGCGAGGACGCCGAGGTCGCCGATGCTGCCGATCCGCAGCGGCCCGCCGACGGCGCGCTCGACCACGAGCGACGGGCGGCCCGCGAGCCGCTCAGGGTTCTCGCGGCCGACGTGGACCGACTCGATGTCCTCGTAGAAGATCCGGTGGATGAACGGGATACGGCTCGACCCCCGAGCCCCTTCGAACCGGAGCGCGTTCCGCTCCAGCTCGAGCTTGCCGGCCTGGACGCCCTGCTCGGGCTCACTCCAGAGGACTGCGTAGCTCTCCATGCCTGGATGGTGTCGGCGGCCGGAGCGGCCGCCATCGGTAAAGCCCGCTGAAGGTCCGTTCGGGTTACCCGCAGGAAGGAGCCCGCCTCCTCTAGGTCGTCTCGTCCTCCTCGAGCAGACCCTGCTGGAGCGCATAGCGGACGAGCTCGGCGCGGGTCGAGAGCCGGAGCTTCTGCATGATGTGCGCCCGGTGCGTCTCGGCCGTGCGGACGGAGATGTAGAGCATCTTCGCGATCTCCTGGTTGGTGTGGCCGAGGGCGAGGAGGCGCAGCACCTCCCGCTCGCGGTCGGAGAGCGGGTCGGCTGCCGCCCGCGCCTCCGCCTCCGCCTCGGCGGCGGCGAGCCGCGCGCCGAGCGTCGGGTGGACGTAGCGCCGCCCCGCAGCGACCTCGCGCACAGCGGCGACAAGCTCGGCGTCGGCCGCCTCCTTGAGCAGGTAGCCGCTCGCACCGGAGGAGAAGGCTTCGCGCACGTAGCTCGGGTCGTCCTGCATCGAGAGGACGAGGATCCGGGTCTTCGGCGCCGCCTGCCGTATCTCCGGCGCGGCCTCGAGGCCGCTCTTGCCGGGCATGACGACATCGAGCAGGACCACGTCGGGCTTGTGCAGGCGCGCCTTGCGGACCGCCTCCTCCGCGTCGCCCGCCTCATCCTCGACCGAAATGTCCTCTTCGGCGTCGAGCAGCAGGCGCAGGCCCGAGCGGACAAGCGCGTGGTCGTCGACGATCAGAACACGAATCACCTCAGCGGCACCTCCGCCACGAACGTCGTTCCAGCTCCCGGCCGCGACTCGATCGCAACGCGGCCGCCCAGCAACGAGACACGTTCGCGGGTCCCGAGGAGGCCGAGACCGCCCTCGCGTACCCGCCCGGGCTCGAAGCCCACTCCGTCATCTTCCACGATCACCGTCACCGAATCATGCTTCTGGGTCAGGACGACGCTTACGCTACTCGCTCTCGCGTGCTTGACGATATTCGTCATGGACTCCTGAACGATGCGGTAGAGCGCCGTCTCGATCTCGGGCGGCAGCCGCCCACCGGGAAGCGCAGCCTGGAATGCGACCGCGATCCCCGTCTGCTCGGCGAAGCTCTCGGTCAGCCGCTCGAGCGCCGGGACGAGCCCGAAGTCGTCGAGTGCCTTCGGGCGCAGCTCGACCGCGAGCTGCCGCACGTCCTGGAGGGTCGAGCGGACGAGGTCGCGCACCTCGGTGACGGCCCGGTGGAGGCTTTCCTCGTCGCGGGCCTCCTCGACGCCCCGCAGGCTGAGCAGGATCGAGGTGAGCGCCTGGCCCGTCTCGTCGTGCAGCTCCCGGGCGAGCCGGCGCCGCTCGAGCTCCTGCGCGCTCACGACCCGCTGCAGGGCGTCCCGGGCGACGCGCTGCGAGAGGTCGACGGCGAGCGAGGCGCGCGCGGCGAACGTCTCGGCGATCCGCAGGTCCTCGTGAGTGAAGCGCGGGTCGGCGCCGCGCTTGTCGTGCGCGCCGATCACCCCGATCGCCTCGTCGCGGACGACGAGCGGCACGTAGAGGGCGGTATTCATCTCGAGCCGCCGCGCCGACTCCTGGTCGATCTCGGGATCCTCGAAGGCCGAGTCGACGCGCTCGCTGCGCTTCCGCTCGAGCACACGCGCGGTCTTGGAGCGGGACGGCAGGATCATCCCTTCGTAGCCGCCGGCACCGTCGCCGGCGGCGGCCTCGATCCGCAGGCCGTCGGCGTGCGGAAGCGTGATCGTCACCGCACGGGCGCCGATCAGCTCCTGGACGCGCGTGACGACGATCCGGAGCAGACGGCCGAGCTCGAACTCGGTCACGAGCGC
>DATFMW010000087.1:0-3666 GCA_035266765.1 Gaiellaceae bacterium
CGATCCTCATGCTCGGCTCGGTGCTCGGACGGGTCAACTTCAAGGCCTGGATTCCGTTCGTCGTGCTCTGGGCGACCTGCGTGTACGCGATCAACGCGTTCCTGATCTGGGGCGGCGGCTACTTCGCCCAGCACGGCGCGGTCGACTTCTCCGGTGGGTACGTCATCCACCTCGCCGCCGGCGTGTCGGGCTTCGTGGCCGCATGGGTGATCGGCCCGCGCCTCTCGCGCGACCGTGAGATCGACGCACCGAACAACCTCGCGATGGTGGCGGTCGGGGCCGGCCTCCTCTGGCTCGGCTGGAACGGCTTCAACGGCGGCGACCCGTACAACGCCGGCGCCGACGCGTCCGCGGCGGTGCTGAACACGAACCTCGCCACCGCGATCGCGTTCCTCACCTGGGTCGCGTGCGACTACGCGACGAAGCGGAAGCCGTCCCTGATCGGCAGCGTCAACGGCATGATCGTCGGCCTCGTCGCGATCACGCCGGCCGCCGGTTTCGTGAACGGCTGGGGCGCCATGGCCATCGGCGCGATCGCCTCGGTCGTCGTGTACCTCGCCTACAACTACCTCGCCCTCGTTCGGCCGTTCCGCAACGTGGACGACACGCTCGGCGTCATCTACACGCACGGCTTCGCCGGCGTGATCGGCGGCCTCCTGACCGGCGTCCTGGCCGACTCGGCGATGCAGGTCGTCCCCGGCTTCTCGGTCACCGGCGGCCTCCACCTGCTCAAGTGGCAGGCGCTCACCGCGCTCTGGGTGATCGTCTTCTCCGCGACGGTCACGTTCATCCTGCTCAAGTTCGTGGGACTCTTCGTCCCGCTCCGGATGAGCGAGGAAGACATGGAGACCGGCGACATCGCGGTGCACGGGCACGAGGTCTACCCCTCGGACATCCCGTCGCTCGCGTTCCCGTCCGGCGTCGCCCAGCCGGCGCCGAGCCCGGGAGGGATCACGCCGACCCCCTAGCCCGTGCTGCGCCAGCATGCGGGGACCGCCGGCCCGAGCGGCCGGCGGTCCCCGCCGTCCCGACGAGCGCGAGAGGAACCAATGGCCACGACAATCATCGTTTCGTACGACGGCACCGACAGCGACCGCGACGCGCTCGCACTCGGCAGCCTCCTCACCCGGGCCGGCGCAGCCCTCGAGCTGGCGTACGTCCGCCACGCCCACGAGGCCGAGAGCGGACGGGAGCGGCTCGCCGAGCACGAGGCCGAGGCGCTGCTCGCCGCGGGCGCCGCCGCGGCCGGAGACCCCGGCCTGCCCTGCCACGTCATCCTCAGCGGCTCGACCGCCGAAGGACTCCGCGACCTCGCGCTCGAGCGCGAGGCGGACATGATCGTGTTCGGCTCCGAGTACCGGACGGCGCCGGGCCACGTCGACCCGCAGGCCTCGGCCCGGCGGCTCCTCGACGGCGGCCCCGTGGCGGTCGGTCTCGCGCCCGCCGGCTTCGCGGAGAAGGCCGGGCCGGAGATCGCGACGATCCTCGCCGTCGACGAGGAGGGCGATCCGTGCCCGCGCGAGACGGCGGAGTCGCTCGCCGGGAAGCTCGGCGCCACGGTCGCGCCGCAGGCGAGCCGCAACGTCGATCTGCTCGTCGTCGGCTCCAAGCCGGGAACCGTGACCGGCCGGGTGACGGTCAGCGCGGCAGCGGCCTACGTCGTCGAGCTCGCCACCTGCCCGGTGCTCGTGCTCCCGCGCGGCGTCGCGATCCACTTCAACGGGGGAGCTGGCTGACCCGGTGCCTGCGGAAAGCGCACGTCTGTTCAGGAGAGTCCGGCGGCGGGACCGGTGGTTCGTCGCCATCGCCGCCGCCGGCGTGCTCGTCGTGACGCCGCCGGCGGTTCTCCTGAGCGGCCGCGCCGGGTCGGACCCCGGCGTCGGCTGCGTCACGACGATCGTGCCCGGCTTCATGGGCGGCTACACCCGCGCGTACTGCGGTGCGGCCGCCGTCGCGTTCTGCCACTCGAAGGCGGCACACGACGGCTCCGTGGCCGCCGCGTGCCGCGAGCGGGTGCTCGCGGCCGACGCCTCGCAGCCGTGAACGGGCACCGCGGGCCGGCCGTCTGCCGCTCCATAACCGGAGAAGAGAGTTGACGGCCGGCCCCGCGTCGGGCACCCTCGGAAGCTCGATGCTGCGCATTGCGAACGTCACGAAGAAGTCCTTCGCCTTCGCGTTCGTCGCGCGCATTCGTCCACGCTAGTCGGCCTTCCTCTCCGCCACAGCCGACTAGCACAGAGGCGGAGGCTGCACACACCTCTCCCGGAGGGAGTCGCTCCCGTTGAGCCGTTCCGACAACCCATCACGCGCCACCGGCCTCTACGACCCGGCCTACGAGCACGATGCGTGCGGGATCGCGGCGGTCGCACGCCTCGACGGAACGGCGTCGCACGAGACGGTCCGCCGCGCCCTGACCGCGCTCGAGAACCTCGAGCACCGCGGCGCCTCCGGCGCCGACGCGGACACGGGCGACGGCGCGGGGATCCTGCTCCAGCTGCCGGACGCACTCTTCCGCGCCGAGCTCGGCGACGCGCTGCCGCCGCCGGGCGTCTACGGCGTCGGGGCGCTCTTCCTGCCGCAGGACGACGGGCGCCGAGCCGAAGTCGAAGCGATCGTCGAGCGCGTCGTGGCCGCCGAGGGGCAGCGCCTCGTCGCGTGGCGCGACGTGCCGATCGATCTGACCGTGCCGGGCGCGAGCTCCGCCGCGGCGATGCCGCGCATCCGCCAGGTCGTCGTCGCCGCCGCAGGCGGGCTCGAGACCGATCAGGACGCGTTCGAGCGGAAGCTGTACGTGATCCGCCGCGTCGCCGAGAAGGAGGCCGGAACGGATCTCGTCGTGCCGAGCTTCTCCTCGCGCACGCTCGTCTACAAGGGCATGCTGACCGCGCCGCAGCTCGACCGCTTCTATCCCGACCTCGCCGACGAGCGGGTCGCGAGCGCGCTCGCGCTCGTCCACTCGCGCTACTCGACGAACACGTTCCCGAGCTGGGAGCTCGCCCACCCGTACCGGCTGATCGCGCACAACGGCGAGATCAACACGGTGCGCGGCAACCGCAACTGGATGCGGGCGCGAGAATCGCAGCTCGCGTCCGACCTCTTCGGCGACGACCTGCCCAAGATCCTGCCGGTGATCCGGGCCGGCGGCTCGGACACGGCGACGTTCGACAACGTCCTCGAGCTGCTCGTGCTCGCGGGCCGGTCGCTCCCGCACGCGCTGATGATGATGGTGCCGGAGGCGTACGAGGGCCGGGACGACATGCCCGAGGAGCTGCGCGGCTTCTACGCGTTCCACCAGTGCCTGATGGAGGCGTGGGACGGGCCGGCCGCGATCGCGTTCTCCGACGGGCGCGTGATCGGCGCGACGCTCGACCGGAACGGCCTCCGCCCGGGCCGCTGGCTCGAGACTGCCGACGGCTGGGTCGTGCTCGCCTCCGAGACGGGCGTCCTCGACGAGGAGCCCGCGAACGTCGTCCGCAAGGGCCGCCTGCAGCCGGGAAAGCTGTTCCTCGTCGACCTCGCCGAGGGCCGCATCGTCCCCGACGCGGAGGCGAAGCACGCCGTCGCGAGCCGGGCGCCGTACGGGGAGTGGGCCGAGTCGGAGATGCTCCACCTCGGCGACCTGCCCGAGATCGGCCCGCCGCCCGGCCCGCCCGAGACGCCGCTGCG
>DATFMW010000088.1:0-6005 GCA_035266765.1 Gaiellaceae bacterium
GCCCCGTGATCGTCGGCCAGCTCGAGCGTGTCCTCGTCCGCCCGCCGCAGCCCGGGGACGTCGTCTCGTGGGAGCGGCTCGGCTGGCGTGCGGCGCCGGACTTCGCCGGGCTGCTCGTCGAGCACGAGCGGTTCCGGGCGCTGCTCACCGACGCTGGCGCGGAGGTCGTAGAGGCTGCCGGCCAGTCGGGGAACCTCGACTCGATCTACGCCTACGACCCGGCGCTCGTCACCCCGGACGGGGCACTCCTGCTCCGACCCGGCAAGCCGGAGCGCCGGGGCGAGCCCGCGGCGCTCGAGCCCGCGCTCGCGGCGGCTGGCGTGCCGATCCTCGGGCGGCTCGAGGCGCCGGCGCTCGCCGAGGGCGGCGACACGCTCTGGCTCGACGAGCGCACGCTCCTCGTCGGCCGCTCCTACCGGACGAGCGACGCCGGCATCGAGGCGATCCGGAACGCGCTCCCCGGCGTCGACGTGCTCGCGTTCGACCTGCCGCACCTGAACGGTCGCGACGAGGTGCTGCACCTCCGCTCGCTGCTGAGTCTGCTCGCGGAGGATCTCGCGGTTGCGTACGTGCCGCTCCTGCCTGTGCGGCTCGCAGAGCTGCTCGGGGCGCGTGGCGTCGACCTCGTCGGCGTCCCGGACGACGAGTTCGAGTCGATGGGCCCGAACGTCCTCGCCCTCGCACCGCGGGTCGGCCTCGCGCTCGCCGGCAACGAGCGCACGCGCCGCCGCCTCGGCCGCGCAGGCGTCGAGGTCGTCGAGTACGAGGGCGACGAGATCTCGCGCAAGGGCGACGGCGGGCCGACGTGTCTCACGCTGCCGCTCCCGCGCGCGTAGCTCCTATGGGGCCTCCCAGCTCCCGGTTCCCGGCGCCGTGCGCTCGAGCGCGTCCCAGCCGACGTCCCACGCACGCTCGACCTCGTCCGCCGCGCCGCCGCCGCGCAGCCCGAACAGCCGCTTCGCGTAGAGGAGGTACGCGGCGATCAGCACGTTGACGACGATCGCGACGACCTTGAACGGCGACACGGTCCGCGTCAGCTCGTAGACCTCGTACGGCAGGAACGCGAGCGTCGCGACGAGGGTCAGGTACTCGGCCCAGCGTCGCTGGTACCAGAGCCCGACCGCCTCGACGCCCTCGAGCACCGCGTACACGGCGGCGGCGGCAGCGACCGCGTACAGCGTCGAGGACTTGAGCGTGAACACGTGCAGCAGCGAGTCGAGGAAGCCGCCGTGGTGGTGGTGCGTCGGGTCGCCGGAGGTGCCCTGCACAGCATTGACGAGCCGGTAGACGACGTCGCGGACGCGCACCTCGTGCGCCGCAAACAGGAAGACGGCGACGGCGAGCAGGCCGAGCACGACGAAGTGGACCGCCCGGTCGATCGCGATCACGCGCAGCACGATCCGGTCGCGCAGCGCCTTGCCGCGCAGGGGCAGCTCGATCTCCTCCCGCGGCGGGGGCGTCGCCCGGCCCGGGCTCACGGGCAGCGGCAGCGGCACCCAGCTGTCGCACCGGACGCAGCGATACCAGCGGAGCCCGTCGCGATCGCGGGCGAACAGCTCGTCCTCGGGACGCAGCCGGGCCGCGTCGGTGCCGATCAGCTCGTGCCCGCGCGCTCCGCAGACGAGCAGCTCCCAGTGGAAGCGGGGCCGGAAGCGGCGCGGGCGCTGCGTTCCCGGCGGCCGGTGCGCGACGTCGTCGGACACCGGCAGGATGCTAGAAGAGTCCGTGGTCGACGTGGTGCCGCTCTACGGCGTCCGGGTGCGAACGCCGCGGCTGGAGCTGCGAGCCGACGAGTGGCGCCTGCCCGTGCCAGCCGAAATCGCGGGCCTCGAGCCGTGGCTGCCGCTCTTCGGCGTGACGAAGCCGTGACCCGCAGGTCACGAAGGTGCCTGGCACCTTCCTCGCGAAAGTGTCACGAGACGGCTGTTCATGCGCCACGCGCGCCCCGGCACCCCGCCGACGCCACGGCTTCGTCACGACACCGCCAACCGAGCGCGCGCAACGCGTTCTCGAGCCGCCGGCGCGTCGTCAGAACGCCCGCGAAGAGATCGCCGTGGCGGCGAATCCAGTCGGGCGTGTGCGAGGGAGCGTGCTTCTGGAAGACCGCCTTCCCGAACGCGCCGTCGGGGTAGCGCCACATCGTGAAGGGCCGGTCGCGCAGATGCGGGGCGAACACCTCCGCGACGGCCACGTAGTCGTCGACGAGATCGCCTTTCGTGATCCCCTCGTCCGTCCAGAAGACCTTGCGAGGTTCGTCAGCCGCAGCTCGCTCATCCCGGTTGCTTGCCTGCCCGGCGCCGCTCTCCGGCGCACGTTTTCCTTCTTCTCACCCGTATTCGACGGGTTTACGGTCGTCATCACCACCCGGGGATAAGCCTGTGGACGCTGTGGACAAGCCCGCGCGCAGAGCCCCACAAGCTATCGAAAACTACTGAAAGGTTATGCGAAGACGCCGAGCGACCGGAACTTCGCCCGCCTCCGCCGGCGCAGCTCGTCGCCGGAGACACCGTCGAGCTCGTCGAGCGCCTGGCGCAGCGATTCGCCCAGCAGACGGGCCGCCGCGTCGGGATCCGTATGGGCCCCGCCGGGCGGTTCGGTCACGATCCCGTCGATCACGCCGAGCTCGAGGCAGTGGGCTGCATCCGGCTTGAACGCGGCCGCCGCCTTCTCGGCCTGAGCCGCGTCCCGCCACAGGATCGCGGCGCAGCCCTCGGGCGAGATCACCGAGTAGATCGCGTTCTCCTGCATCAGCACCCGGTCGGCGAGCGCGATCGCGATCGCGCCACCGGAGCCGCCCTCGCCGATCACGCACGCGACGGTCGGCACCTCGAGACGGCACATCGTCGCCTGCGACTGGGCGATCGCGCCGCCCTGCCCGTGCTGCTCCGCCGCGACACCTGGGTAGGCGCCGGGAGTGTCGACGAGCGAGATCACCGGGAAACCGCGGCGGCCGGCGAGCTCCATCACGCGCATCGCCTTGCGATAGCCCTCGGGGTACGGCATCCCGAACTGGCGCCGGGTCCGCTCCTGGATGTCTCGCCCCTTCTGCTGGCCCACCAGCGCGACGGTGCGCCCGTCGAGCTTGCCGAGCCCAGCGACCATCGCGCCGTCGTCGGCGAGGCCGTGGTCGCCGTGCAGCTCGAACCAGTCGTCGAGAAGCCGCTCCACGTAGTCGAGCGTGTACGGGCGCGTGTCGTGACGGGCGAGCTGGACGGAGCGCCAGATGTCGCCCTCGGTCGGCTCGGCCTGGATGCGGTCGATCTGCCGTTGCAGCCGCTCGAGCTCGCCGGAAAGCTTCGCCCCGCCGAGGAGCGGCAGGTTCTTCAGCCGGCTGAGCCGCTCGCGCAGACGCAGCTCATGCTCACTCTGGGGCATCGAAGAGCCTCAGGAGCCGTGCGAGCGTCGAGCGCAACTCCGGTCGGGGAACGATCGCGTCGAGGTGGCCGAAGCGGAGGTTCTGCTCCGCGAGGCCGAAGTCGTCGGGCAGCTTCTCGCGGGTCGTCTGCTCGACGACGCGCGGCCCGGTGAACGCGATGAGCGCGCCGGGCTCGGCAAGCGACACGTCACCGAGGCTCGCAAAGCTCGCGAGCACGCCGGCCGTTGTCGGGTGCGCCATCACGACGACGAGCGGCTGCCCGCCGTCCTTCAGATCCTCGACGGCGCACACGGTCTTCGGCATCTGCATCAGCGAGA
Source organism: Gaiellaceae bacterium (assembly GCA_035266765.1). Taxonomy (GTDB): domain Bacteria; phylum Actinomycetota; class Thermoleophilia; order Gaiellales; family Gaiellaceae; genus Palsa-739. The sequence goes on from DATFMW010000088.1 coordinate 3,694, forward strand.
GGATCCCCTCCTGCATCCGCGCGCCGCCCGAGCTCGTGACGGCGACGAGCGGCACCCCGCCCTCGACCGCCGAGTCGCAGGCACGCGAGAACTTCTCGCCGACGACGCTCCCCATCGACCCGCCCATGAAGGCGAAGTCCATGACGGCGAGCTCGCAGCGGCGGCCGTCGATCGCCGCCCGGCCGATCAGGATCGCATCGGCGAGGCCCGTGGACATCTCGGCCTCGGCAATCCGCTCGGTGTAGGGCCGCAGGTCGAAGAAGCCGAGCGGGTCGGTCGAGTGAAGCTCGCTCGCCTCCTCAACGAAGGAGCCCTCGTCCGCGAGCGACGCGATCCGGGCGCGTGAGCGCATGGGAAAGTGGTGCCCGCACTGGCCGCAGACCCAGAGCAACCCCTCGAGCTCGTCGTCGCGGTAGTGCGAGTGACAGCTCGGGCAGGTGTTCGGGTGCTTCGGCGCGGGCGCCGGCCTGTCGTTGGTCTCGATCGAGACGTCGATCTTCGCCACGTCGCTAGCTTAGACCCGTCCTCTCGCCGGACGGTTGCGCTACAGACCGAGCGCGGTCGTAAGACGCTCGAGCTTCTCGACGTTCGCCGGGTCGGGCGCGAGCCCGGTCAGGCCGGCGCCGGCGAGGGAGCCGCGCTCGCGGACGCCGATCAGAACCCGCTCCACGTCAGCGAGCGTCGGGCCGTCGGGTTCGGGCATGAACACGGCGAGCTCGCCCGGATCGAGGACGTCGCAGTCGAGCACGACGTACACGTGGTCAACCCGGTCGAGCACCTCCGCCGGATCGGAGCGGATGCCGGCGGCGGCGATGGTGTCGGCCTCCGGCGGGTCGAGGGCGCGCGCACCCCAGAGTGCGACGTCGTGAGGGTCGACCGCGCCGCCGTCGATCAGCATCCGCAGCGGCATTCCCCACTCGTTGCCGGACGGGGAGGTCTCGGGCGTGTGCAGATCGCCGTGCGCGTCGAGCCAGATCACCCCGACGCGGCCGTGGCGCGCCGCGAGCCCCTCGACGGCGCCGATGTGCGAGCAGCAGCAGCCGCCGAGGACGAGCGGCCGCGCCGGCAGGTCGGAGGCGACTGCAAGCGTCTGCGCCTGCAGTGAGTCCTCCGCGACGACGGCGACCTCCGGGTAGGCGAGCGGCAGGCTCGCCGCCTCGACCATCGCCTCGCCGCCGTCTCCCCAGGCGCGCGGCACGCGGACGAGCCCGGCTGCGAACGTGCGCCCGCAGGCGTGGCACTCGTAGCCTTTCTCGATCGCGACGGCGGTGTAGCCGTGGCACGTGGGGCACTTCGCGCGCAGAAGGCTCATCGCAACTCCTTCTCGTAGACGACGTGCTCGAGCTCGACGTGCATGCCGACACTCTCGTACAGCTTCGTTGCGCCCGTCGGGTTCTCGGCGTCGACCCCGAGGCCGACCCGGGTGACGCCGCGCCGATGGAAATCGCCGAAGCTGTGCAGGAGCAGCGCTCTCCCCAGCCCGCGGCCACGCCAGGAGCGACGGACGCCGAGCGCGCCGATCCAGCCGCCGCCGTTGCGGTTCGGGTCGTTGCGAACGACGGCGGCGAGCTCGTCCCCGTCGTGGACGGCGAACCAGAGCGTCGGGTCGTAGCCGAGCGCACCGCGCTTCTCCTCCCACCATTCGTCGAACGGGCGCGTGTGGTGCTCCCAGTGGTCCTCGAACGCCTCGTCGAGGGCGTGGTGGAAGAGGCGCGCGTCGGTCTCGGCGAAGCTCTCGAGCCGCATCCCGTCCGGCACCACGGGTACGGGCGGCGGCCCGTCGAGCTCGATCGCCATCTCCCAGAAGCGGCGCACCTCGCGGTAGCCGCAGGCGGCGAAGAGGGCAGGGGCGCGCACGTCGGCGGCGAGAGCAACCTGGTGGATGCGCGTGCGGCCGGTCTCGACGAGCCTCGCCTCCGCCCACTCGACGAGCGCGCCACCGAGCCCCCGGCCCTGGAAGTCCTGGCCGACGAGCCCGACCACGACGCCGATCCCACCCGTCTGCGGCTCGACCCAGCCGACCGCGGCGATCTCACCCGTCTCCTCGACGAGATGCGAGTCGTGCTCGAGGTCGACTCCCGCGAGCCACGCCTGCACGTCCGCCAGCCCGATGCGCGAAGGCCGGCCGAAGAGCCGTTCCTCGTCGGCTGCGACAAACGCGGCGACGGCGTCGAGATCCGGGTCGACGAGCGGCCGGACGTTCACGGCACGAGAGCGTCAAGCGCGACGCCGAGCCCCTCGAGGGTGTGCAGCTCGACGTCCGGCTGCGGCTCCGGCTCCTCGCCGAGGCGGTTGATCCAGACGGTGCGCAG
>DATFMW010000089.1:0-2428 GCA_035266765.1 Gaiellaceae bacterium
TCGCGGTCGTCGTCGCGAAGACGCCGACGCGGAGCCGGGGGATGTCGACGCCCTCCGAGACCATCCGCACCGCCACGAGCCACGGCTCGCGCCCGGACGCGAAGCTCGCGATCGTCGCCGACGCGCCGGGGTCGTCGGAGGTGGCGACGCGCGCCGTGACGCCGAAGCGTGTGCGCAGCATCGCGGCGATCCCGCGCGCGTGCTCCTGGTCGGTCGCGATCACGAGGCCGCCCGCGTCCGGCTGCTCGCGCCGCACCTCGGCCAGGCGGTCGTTCGCGGCCCGCAGCACCGTCGGCAGCCACTCGCCCTCGAGCGAGAGCGCCGTGCGCAGCCGCTGGCCCGCGCGCGCCGCGGAGAGCGCGTCGTCGAAGCTCGCGGAGTGCACCGAGCCGTCCGGTGCCGACCACTCCATGTGGCCGTTCGTCCGCGGGAAGTAGACCGGCCGCACGACGCGCCGGTCGGCGAGCGCGTCGCCGTAGCCGTACTCGTAGTCGGGGACGGCCTCGTCGCCGCGGTAGGAGACGAACGGGATCGCGCACGTGTCGGAGCGGAACGGGGTGCCCGAGAGCGCGAGCCGGCGGCGCGCGCCGGCGAACGCCTCGCCGATCGCGGTGCCCCAGGCCCGGTCCTCCGCCGCGTGGTGCAGCTCGTCGAAGACGACGAATGCGTTGCTCGCGAGCCGGGAGAGCGCGCGGGCACTCGACGCGACCTGCTGGTACGAGGTGACGACGCCGTGCATGTCGGCCGGCAGCGGCCCGTCCGACGGCGACCAGGCCGGGTCGAGGTGGAGCGAGAACGCCGCCGCCGCCCGGGCCCACTGGAGCTTCAGGTGCGCGGTCGGAGCGACGATCACGAGCCGCGACGGGTGCGCGGCGAGCTCGTGGCGGGCCGCGGTGAGCGCGAACGTCGTCTTGCCCGCGCCGGGGGTCGCGACCGCGAGGAAGTCCCGCCGCCCTGCGGCGAGGAAGGAGTCGAGCGCGGCCATCTGCCACGGTCTGAGCCGGACGGTGCGGGTCATGAGTCAGCGCGCCCGGCGATGACCCCCATCGCCTCGGCGCGAGCCGCGACGATAGCCGCCGCGGCGGCCGTCGCTAGCTGCGCTCGACGAACGTGCGCAGCTCGGCGTTCGCGCCGCCGACGACCGGGACGCCGTGCGCGAGCAGCAGGTGGTCGAAGTCGAGCTCGCAGAGACGCGCGTACGCCGCCCGCAGCCCCGCCTTCGTCCCCTCGGGATCGTCCATGAAGCTGTCCGGGACGAAGGAGAGCCCGTCCACGCCCGGCCAGCGGATGACGCCGTCGGCGACCGCAAGCGCACGATACGCCGGGATGTGGAAGGCGCCCTCGTCCGGGCAGATCGCGCCCACCGCGTAGGAGACGATCCCGCCCGGCAGCTCGTCGCCGAACTCGAACGGCTCGACCAGCCCGCGCCCCTCGAGCTCGTACGCGCCGACCGAGACGCAGTGCACCGCGGAGCCGAACGCTTCGCGGACCTGCCAGGCGTCGCGGTCGTGATGGCGGTTCGTCAGCAGAACGTGCTCGGGCGCCCCGTGCGCCTCGAACCAGCCGAGTCCCTCCGGCGGAAGCATCGGGTCGAGCAGCACGCGCTCGGGCTCGAGGTAGTACGAGCTGACGTCGTGGCCGATCGACTCGCGCATTGCCGTCCAGTGCCAGAGGCCGGGGGCGATCTCTTCCATGACGGGGAGCCTAACGTGCGCCAACCCACCCCGCAGCGAGGAAAGCCGGAGCACGATCGTCGTGTCAATCCACACGCAAACGTATGCTCTGCAACGCATGGCACGACTGCGGCAGGCGGACCTTCAGGCGGCGTTCGCGCTCGTCGGCGACGCCTACGCAGCCACAACCGTCGACGAGTTCGTGGCCTGCGTGCTCCCGACGCTGCGGGCGCTCGTCGGAGCCGAGTTCGCGAGCTACGCGACGGCCGGCCCCGGCAGTCCGCCGGCGAACTGGGTCTTCGACCCGGGCGAGCCGTTCCCCGGCGCGAGCACGATCTTCTCGCAGGTCTTCCCCGACCATCCGTTCTCGGCCCAGATCACACAGGTGAGCACGCGGACGCTCAAGCTCTCGGACTTCGTGACGCAGCGCGGGCTGCGGCAGCTTCGCTACTACGACGAGACCATGCGGCCGTTCGGCGCGAACCATCAGCTCGCGACAACGCTCTGGACCTCCTCGCCCGAGCCCATGGGCGTCGGGCTCGGCTTCTCGCGGGAGCGAGGCGACTTCACCGAGCGCCACCGCGACCTGCTCGACGTCCTCAACCCCCAGCTCGCCCGGGCCTACGCAGCCGTCGCAGCACGGGATGACCTGCACGTCGCGGGTCTCGCGCTCGAGGCGGCACTCGGCGCTGCCGGACGGGCCGCACTCCTCGTCGAGCCTCCAGGGGTCGTCGTCTTCGCGACCGACGCCGCCC
>DATFMW010000090.1:0-3778 GCA_035266765.1 Gaiellaceae bacterium
CGCGTCGAGCAGCGCCCGCTCCCAGCCCCGGACCGGGAGCCCGAGCCGAGAGCTGCCCTGCCCGAACGGGAACGCGCCCAGGTGGACCCTCAGGTAGAACCACCAACCGACGACGGGCACGACCGCGGCCGCCGTCAGCGGCGGTCGGCGGCGCCACAGCTCCCAGGCGCCGATCGCGAGCGGGACGAGCACGAGCGGCTCCTTGGAGAAGCAGAGAGCGGCGAAGGCGGCGAGCGCCCAGCCTCGGCGCGTGCGCACGTGCGCGAGCAGCCCGAGCAGGAGCAGCGCGCTGCCGAGCGCCTCGCTCGTATCGTTGGCGACCGCGAACACGAGCCCGGGGTTCAGCGCGACGGTGAGCCCACCCCACGGCGTCCATCCCACAGCCGACGAGAGGAAGCTCGCCGCGGCCCCGGCTATGAGAATCGAGAGGAGCCCGACGGCGAGCAGCGCATCCGGGACGGCGCCCGGCCGGCCCCCGGCGCTCGCAACCCACGTGAGCCAGCCGTACCCCGGGTGACCCCAGTAGTAGGGCGCCTCGTCGAGTAGCCGGTGCGCCTCGCCGGTCGCGAGCGGGTCGCGCGCCTGGGCGTAGAAGTAGGCGCCGTCGTAGAAGCCGGACTCGCTTCGCAGGCGAAAGCCCCGGTCGGAGCGGCTCGCCAGCTTCGCGAGCGGGAGGTTGTCGTGCATCCGGACGAGAGAGGTCGTGTCCCATGCCTGCCAGTGGAGGGAGGCGACGACGGCGGCGCCCGCCGAGGCGAACGCGACGAGCGCGCACGCGAGCGGGACGAGATCGGCTCGGAGGGATGGGAGGCGCACCGCGGCGCTAGTCCTACCAGCCGCGGCGGAGGGAGCCGTTTCATGGCTCCTCAACGCGCAAGAGGCCGCAGGCGTTCCGGGCGTCCACGGCGGAGTCCAGGGGGAGGAACGGCTAGAGCCCGAGCGCGAAACCGGCCCAGAGGATCCCGACGAGCGTGACGGCGACCGTCGTCAGCCCGACCGCGAAGCGGTGGCCCCGGCCGAGGGCGTACCGGCCCGGCAGGACGCGGCGGGCGAGCACGACGAGCATCCCGAGCACGAGCGGCAGCAGCAGCGCGTTGAGGATCTCCGCCTCGACGGCGAGCCGGACGAGCGAGCCGCTCGCGAGCACGAGCGTCGCGCCGAGCACCACCGCGGCCGTGAACAGCCCGTAGAAGAGCGGTGCACTCCGGACGCCGTCGTCGAGGCTGCGCGGGCGGCCGGCGGCCTCGGCAACCGCCCAGGCAGCCCCGAGCGAGACGACGATGCTCGCGACGAGCGCCGCCCCGGCCATCCCGACGGCGAGAACGACGCGGCTCGTCGTCCCGCCGAGGAGCGGCGCGAGCGCGCCCGCCATCTCGCCGACGCTCCGCAGCGAAGCGCCGCTCCCGTGGAGGCTCGCGGCCGTGGCGACGAGGACGGCGCCCATGATCACCTGGGTCAGGACGGCACCCACGGCGGTGTCGATGCGCGCCCAGCGCAGGTCGCGCTCGCCGAGCCCCTTCTCGACCACGGCGCTCTGCTGGTAGAAGAGCATCCAGGGCATGACAACCGCGCCGACGTTCGCGGCGACCAGAGCGAGGTAGCTCCCGTTCCCGAGCGGCTGCGCCTCGGTCACGCCCGCGGCGAGCGCGTGCAGGCCGGGATGCGCGATCACGGCGGCGCCGGCGAACGCGAGCTCGAAGAGACCGAGCGCGATCCCGACCACCTCGACGCGCCGGTAACCGCCGGAGACGACGAGCGCCACGAGCATGCCCGCGGCGAGCGGCACGGTCAGCACGCGCGGCACGCCGAAGAGCTCGCCCGCGCCGGCGATCCCGGCGAACTCGGTCACGAGCGCCCCGAGCGCGCTCACGAGCAGCGTCCCGACCGAGATCGCCGCCCAGCGCGTCCCGAACCGCTCGCGGATCAGCTGCGCGTGCCCCTTGCCGGTCGCGATGCCGAGCCGCACGGTCAGCTCCATCACAAGGTAGAGGATCGGGACGAGCAGCACCTGGAGCACGAGCAGCCGGTACCCCCAGCGAGCGCCCGACTGGGACGCGGTGATCACGCTGCCCGCGTCGGTGTCCGCGAGCATCACCATCAGCCCCGGGCCGATCACCCAGAGCGCACGCGGCAGCCGGTACTGACGCGACCCCACGCCCGCATGGTCGAGAGGGCGGCGCGGGGCCGCATCGGGTCCGCAGCACAGGCGGGCTGCGGGTCTTCCCCTAGTGATCTGAGTCGGTAGTTCGCAGGACTCGCCGCGTCGCAGCGCTTCAGCCTCGTCGTCTTCCGCCGCAACGGCTCCGACGCCGAGAACGAGGCGATCGTCGAGCGGGCGAACGCGAGCGGTGAGATCTTCCTCTCGCACACGAAGCTCGACGGCCGCTACGTCCTGCGGCTCGCGATCGGCAACGCCGGCACCGGCGAGGCCGACGTACGCCGCGCATGGGAAGTCCTCAACAGGGAGGCAGCACGATGATCGTCACGACGATGAACGACATCCCCGGCTACGAGATCGACGAGGTCTACGGCGAGGTGATGGGCCTCACCGTTCGCTCGCGCAACATCGGCTCCCAGATCGGCGCGAGCCTCAAGTCGATCATCGGCGGCGAGCTGAAGGGGATGACGAAGGCGCTGACCGACAGCCGCCAGGACGTGATGCAGCGGATGGTCGAGGAGGCCGAGGCGAAGGGCGCGAACGCGATCGTCGCCATGCGCTTCGACACCTCCGAGCTCGGCACGAACTGGACGGAGATCTGCGCGTACGGCACGGCGGTGCGGGCCCACAAGGCGTAGCCCCGGCGCCGCCCGCGTCACCCTCTCGTCACGAAGGTGCCTGGCACCGCGCGCGGGCGGCGTCACGCTCTCGTCACGCTTGCCCCGCATGAAATGGCGCCTCGTGACGGTTTCGTAGCGAAGGTGCCAGGCACGTTTCCGCTCGGAGGGCCTGCGCCACCTCTGAACAAGTGACACGTTGGTACTTGGCGGTCTGGGCACGGACCGTGCGCACGTCGTCGCGCGAGCGCAGGAGACGAGGGGCTCGTGCGAGCGCCCGCGCCGTCCTCGAGCTAGTGACAACGTGTTACTTGGCGAACCGGGTGAGAGCGGCGTCGTGGAGTGCGACGCGGTAGCGCCAGAAGGCGCGGTTCTCGGCCAGCAGGCGCGTACGGAGCGGGCCGGCGAGCTCGGCGAGCGTGCCCCAGCGTGCAGCCTCGATCTCGCCCGGGTCGTCCGGGGCGAGCGTTGTGTCGGCGGTCTCGGCGAGGAGCACATGCGTCCGCCACGGCAGCTCGCGGCCGCCGTTGCGGAACACCGCCTGCGTCTCGACGAGGTAGCGGCGCAGCTCGACGCGAAGGCCGGTCTCCTCGAGCGCCTCGCGCACCGCGCCCGCGGAGAAGTCCTCGCCGGGGTGAATCCCGCCGCCCGGCGGCCGCCACACATCCGGCGCGAACTGCGGCTTGCGGATCAGCGCGAGCCGCCGGTCCGGATCCAGGATGAAGAGCGTCACGTCATGCAGGCGCCTCGGATTGTGGGTCGCGACGGCCCACTCGAAGTCGGAGATCTCGCCCTCCCACGGCAGCTCGACCGGCTCGCCGAATCGCTCACGTAGCGGCGCGAGCATCGCGTCATCGACGTGCACTACAAGCGTCGGAGCAGGTCGAGGAACTCCGCGGGACTCTCGACGGCGATGTCCGCCGCCTCGGCGAGGAGGGACGGCGACTCCGGCGAGACGACCGCAACCCGGACGGCGAGCTCCAGCTCGTCGAGCGCACGGAAC
>DATFMW010000091.1:0-6634 GCA_035266765.1 Gaiellaceae bacterium
CGTCAGGCGGACGGTCGACATGCGACCCATCGAGATGCTCGCCGCGTCGGCGAGCTGGGATCGAGGGACGACTGCCTTGAACGCGCCGCTGTTGCCGGCCCGGAACACGACGGACGCCGTCGAGTCGACGAACGCCACGAGCAGGATCAGCCAGAACGTCGTGTGATGCGTCAGCACGGCCGCGGCGAGCGCGCCGACGGCTGTCGCCCCGGCGACGTCGGACGCGATCATCAGCCAGCGGCGGTCGAAGCGGTCGGCTGCCACGCCGGCTGCGGCGCTGAGCAGCACCATCGGCGCGAACTCGACCGCGCCCACGTACCCGGTCTTCGCGGCGGAGCCCGTCAGCGCGAGCGCGAGCAGCGGGTACGCGATCGACGACATGCTCGATCCGAACGTCGAGAAGAGCTGTCCTGCCTGGAGCAGGACGAAGTCGCGGTTGCGCCGCAGCGGCCGAGGCTCGCTCACGTCGCCATCGTGGCAGGCGAGAGCTCCTGCGGCCACGCTCAGGGTGCCGGCTCGGCGGCCCGGTCGAGATCGTCGAGGCTCGGCGCGTTCCGGGCGAGCAGGAGCCGGCGCACGGCTACGTGGCCCGGAACACCTTGACGTCGCCGCTCACCGTCTTGCCGCGGAGGACGACCGTCGGGCCGTCGTCGACGCCGTCGTCGCCGGGGAGACTCGCGAGCGGCACCTCGGAGCTCAGATCGCCAGAGACGGAGCCGGCGTCGACGTCGACGAACGAGCCGGCGGCGATCCCGATCTCGACGTCGCCGGACACGCTCGTGAAGCTCGCGTTGCCTTCCCGTACCGACTCGAAGCGCACGTCGCCCGACACGGACCTGGTCGCGACGGCGCCGCCGACCCAGCCGACGGTGAGGTCTCCGGAGACGGTCTGCGCCTTCACGTTGCCGCCGACCCGGTCGAGCCGGACGTCGCCGCTCACCGTCTTGACCGTCGCCTCCCGCGCGATCTCGCCGCGGACACGGACGTCGCCCGAGGCGGTCTTGACCTCGAGCGCTCCGAGCCGCCCGTCCACGTTCAGGTCGCCGGAGGCGGTCGCGAACCTGACCGTGGACTCGTGGGGGACGGAGGCACGCACGCGCACGCGGCGGCCGCCGATCGAGAAGTCGCCGATCGCGATCCCGAACGGCTTGCGGCCACGGAAGGAGACGACGAGCCGGTCGCCCTCGAGTGCGACCTCGGTCTGCTCGACGAGCCGGTCGTCGCCGTCGACGACCACGATCGCCTCGTCGCCGTCGACGGTCTCGACCGTGACGTCGCCGGTGGGGATGCCGACCTGCAGGACGATCGGCCCGGGGGTGTGGAAGCGATGCTCGGCCATCTCAGGCCGCCTTCGGGGTTGAGGGACGGCGGAGGCGGATGCGCGTCTCGCCGAGCGGAGGGATCCGCTCGCCGGCGATCCGACGCCCCACCGACGGCCCGTCGGGCACACCGCTCGGGTCGTCGTAGGTCCAGCGCACACGGCGCGCTCCGAGCTCGTGGATGAAGAGGTCCTGCATCTCGGCTCCTTTCAGCTCCGGCCGTAGCCGGTAAGACGGTTCCGGCCCTTGCCGGTGGGCGTACGCGGGACGAGCGAGCGCTGGAGCGCCTGCACGAGCCACGTGTTGGCGGAGACCCCTTCGGCCGACGCGGCGGCTTCGATGCGCACCTTCAGGCGCTCGGGCAGCCGGAGCGTGATCCGGGCGGTGAACGCGTCGTCGGTGGGCTCGGGGGCGGCCTCCTCGTCGCGGACGTAGACGAGCTCCGGGTCGCCGCCGGCGACGCGAACCTCGATACGGCCGTCGTCGAGCTGGGCTGTGAGCTCGAGCGCAGCCTCGGCGAGCGCTTCCTGGAGGCGCCGGGCGAGGGACGACTCGAGTGCGACCGCGAGCAGCTCCGCTGCGTGGGCCGTCTGCTCGTCGCCGACTGCCGCCACACGGGCGAGGTCCTCGCGGATCGCCTGGAGGTATCCGTCGATCTGCATGACGTCAGCATGACATCACAATGATGTCATTGTCAAGTCAAGCTGGCAGCATCACGACCGCGAGCCGCCGTCCGGGCGGGTCGCAGGTGGAGACAACAGGCCTATCCGGGCTGCTCAGAGCAGGCCGCAGGCCCGTGCCGTGTTCGGCCACGGGTAGAAGCCGCGCGCGCGCCGCCCACGCTCGGCCGTCCAGATCTGCTCCAGGGGCGTCCAGTGGTTCGCGGTGCCCTTGTGCTGGAGCAGCCACGGGCCGTAGGCCCGTTGGAAGGAAATGTCCATCTGGAGCCCGCCGTAGTACGGGGCGCCGGGGTCGCTCCAGCTTCCCTCGTAGTGGTGGATGCAGAGCCAGTTGGCCAGGTGGGGCGGATGCTGCGCCCGCCGGTGCACAACCTGCGCCCGGTGCCTCCAGACGGCGCCGAGATGACGGAGCCGAGTGACGTTCACGGCCGCGAGCCGGCGAGTCCGGACGGGAGTCGTGTGGATGCCCATCACGCGCTGCCAGTGCCACGTCTCGACCCGGAAGCGGTGGATCTCAGCGGAGTAGAAGCGGAGCGCCTTGTGGTGGGGGCGTTCCTGCAGGGCGGCAGCGCGTGGCGCGGAAATCGCCGCGACTGTGGCGGCGGCTACGCATGCGAGCACGCCAATGGACGCCAGGATGAAACGCCGCAAGAGTCGAACACCTCCAGGTGTCGTTGCCAGTCGTGGGCCGAGTGGGATGGGCTCCTGCCGCAGGAGATCACCGCTCGGCGCGGCTATGCAGTCGACCGGGAGGGTACTGACAGCGGCGGAGCCGTCGTCGGGAGAACCGTCCAGTTCCTACGGCGTCTCGAGCCGCGAGGCTCGCCGGAGCATGCCGAGGCGCCGCCACGACGGGCGTGCGGGTGCGACGAATCCGGCGTAGAGGAGCGCGGCGCCGACGGCGATTCCGACGGCCGTTCCGCCCGCACCGAGCCCCGCGAGGCCGCTGCCCGTGGCGGCCGCTGCGACGCCGAGCACGATCAGCACGTTCCCCAGCGGGCGCCGGCGCAGCGAGCGGAGTGCGACCCCGACGGCGGCGGTCGTGCCGAGCGCGTTCGCGAGGATCGCGAGCAGTCGGGCGGGCAGGAACGCGAGGTGATCCTGAGCCGGGGGGATGCCGTGCGCGGCGAAGGCGCCGTGGACGGGCATCGCGAGGGCGACCCCGACCGCGAGGCCCGCATAGACGAGTGCGACGGCCCCGGCGCGGCGCACGCCGGCGATCAGGAGTGACCCCGCGCCGAGGAGCGGGGCGGTCAGGAGTCCCCCCGTGACGTAGTAGACGCGGAAGGCGCGCCCGTCCCAGCCTGCCGCCTCGCCCCAGGCGATCGCCGCCGCGGCGATCGCGTAGGAGCCGAGCGACCACGCCCAGACTCCGAGCTCCGGGCGCCGCGTCGCACGCCACCGGCGAGCGAGCGAGCCGGCGAGCCGCAACGCCACGAGGGAGGCGGCGAAGGCGACGAGCACGTCCACGAAGCCGAGTCTAGAGCGGCACGGTCAGGACGCCGAAAACCGGCCGACTGCTCACCGGCCTCTGCCCGGCTGCGTCTACCCTGCGAGCCGATGCCGGAGAAGAGCTACCTCTTCACGCCTGGGCCGACGCCCGTCCCGCCCCAGGTGCTCGAGGCGCTCGCGCGGCCGATCGTCCACCATCGCAGCCCCGACTTCCAGCCCGTGTACGAGCGCACGCTCGGACGGCTGCGCGATGTCCACCGGACCGAGGGCGAGGTGCTTCTCTTCTCGGCGTCCGGGACGGGCGCGTTCGAGTCGGCGGTTGCGAATCTCGTCTCGCCGGGCGAGCCGCACCTCGTCGTCTCCGCCGGGAACTTCGGCGAGCGCTGGGCGGCGATGGCGGCCGGGTACGGGGCCGACGTCGACCACCTGCGCTACGAGTGGGGAGAGACGCCCGACCCCGACGACGTGCGCAGCCGGTTGCGCGAACGGGAGGCGAAGGCCGTCTGGATCGTCCAGTCCGAGACGTCGACCGGCGTCGTCGCCGACATCCGCACACTTGCCGCGGCTGCACACGAATTCGGTGCGCTCGTCGTCGTGGACGCCGTGTCGAGCCTCGGCGCCGTTCCCTGCGAGACCGACGCCTGGGGTCTCGACGTCGTCGTCTCCGGCTCCCAGAAGGCTCTGATGACGCCGCCCGGTCTCGGAACGTGCGCCGTCTCGAAGGCCGCGGTCGCCGCGACCGGCTCCTCGCCGCGCTTCTACTTCGACTGGGAGCGGACGCGGAAGGCGCAGGCCAAGCTCGATGCGCCGTTCACGCCGCCCGTCTCGCTCGTCGCGGGCCTCGACGTCGCGCTCGGACTGCTGCTCGAGGAGGGCCTCGAGGCCGCCTTCGAGCGCCATGTCCGCCTCGGCCGCGCCTGCCGCGCGGGCGTGAAGTCGCTCGGCCTCGAGCTGTTCTCGCCCGACGAGGACCGGAGCGCCGTCGTGACCGCCGTGCGCGCGCCCGGCGATGTGGACTCGGGCGCGATCGTGAAGCGCCTCCGCGACGGCTACGGGATCACGATCGCGAACGGCCAGGGCGACCTGAAGGGGAAGATCTTCCGGATCGGCCACATCGGCTGGTTCGACCTGTTCGACATCACGACGGCCCTCGCCGCCCTCGAGCTCACGCTCGTCGATCTCGGCGCGGACGTCGAGCGCGGCGCCGCGACCACTGCGGCGCTCGAGGCCTTCGAGGCCGCGCAACCCGTCGCATGAGCTTGCTCATGCGACAAGGGAGGGGGACTCGGGGGAACCGCTTGGTTCCCCCTTGCGCCGTGTCGTGCCTCCGGCGCGGCGCGGCGGGAAGCTCAGTCGCATGAGTCCGAAGGTCCTCGTTCGCGAGAAGATCGCTGCGGCGGGCGTCGACCTCCTGCGGTCGCACTTCGACGTGGACGTCGACGGCGAGAGCGATCTCGCGGAGATCATCGCCGGGTACGACGCGATCGTCGTGCGTTCCGCGACGAAGCTGACGGCCGAGCTGATCGACCTGGCCGACCGGCTGAAGGTGATCGGCCGCGCCGGCGTCGGCGTCGACAACGTCGACGTCGAGGCGGCGACGCGGCGCGGGATCGTCGTCGCGAACGCGCCCGAGTCGACGGTCGTCTCGGCGGCCGAGCACACGATCGGGCTGCTCGTCGCGCTCGCCCGGAACATCCCGCAGGCGCACGCAGCCCTCAAGCAGGGCCGCTGGGAGCGCAGCACGTGGGCGGGGATCGAGCTCTCCGGCAAGACGCTCGGCGTGCTCGGGTTCGGGCGCATCGGCCAGCAGGTCGCGCGGCGCGCGCTCGGTCTCGGGATGCGCGTCGTCGCCTACGACCCGTTCGTCTCCACCGACCGGTTCCGCGAGCTCGGCGCCGAACGGCTCGAGACGCCCGCGGAGATCTACGCCGTCGCGGAGTTCCTGACGCTGCACCTGCCGCTGAACGCAGAGACGCGCGGCTCGATCGACGCCGGCGCGTTCGCGGCCATGCACGACGGCGTCCGGCTCGTCAACGCCGCCCGCGGCGAGCTCATCGACGAGGACGCGCTGGTCGCCGCGCTGCAGTCCGGCAAGGTGGCCGGTGCCGCCCTCGACGTCTACTCGACGGAGCCGTACACCGGACCGCTCCTCGAGCTGCCGAACGTCGTCGTGACCCCGCACCTTGCCGCCTCGACTGGCGAGGCGCAGGACCGCGCGGGCGTGATCGTCGCCGAGCAGGTGGTGGCCGCGCTCGAAGGCGGCCTGGTCACGAATGCGGTGAACATCCCGGTGATCGGCGCCGACGACGCCGAGGTGCTCGGCCCGTACGTGCCGCTCGCCGCGAAGCTCGGGCGCATCGCGATGGAGCTGACCGGCGGCCACGCGGACGAGATCTCGGTCACCGCCTACGGCGGGCTCTCCGACTACGACACCCGGCTGCTCACGGTCGCGACGCTGATGGGCGCGTTCCAGGGCCGCAGCGACCGCCCCGTCAACTACGTGAACGCTCCGCACATCGCCCGCGAGCGCGGGATCGAGGTGCGCGAGGAACGTTCGCAGTCGGCGCGCGACTACACGAACCTCCTGCGCGTGGAGATCCGGACGGGCGGGGAGGAGGTGCGCGTCTCGGGGACGACGATCGGCCGCGAGCACCGGCAGTGGCTCGTGCACGCGCTCGGCTTCGACCTCGAGCTCGAGCTCGCCCCGCTGCTCGTCGTCTGCCGCTACGACGACGTGCCCGGCGTGATCGGCAAGGTCGGCACGCTCTTCGGCGAGGCCGGCGTGAACATCGCGAACATGACCGTGTCGCGCACCCGGCAGGGTGGCGAGGCGCTGATGGTCCTTACGGTCGACAGTGCGCCGCCGCCGGAGCTCGTGGCCCGCATCAGCGCCGAGGGCTTCGTCGACGTCCGTGTGCTCGAGCTCGACGGCGTCGCGACCTCGTAGGCTGTCGCCATGGCGGAGTGGCCGGAGCCGGTCGAGCGGGTCGCGGCGACGCTGCGGGAAGCGGTCGTGGAGGCGCGGCTCGAGGAGTTCCCGCAAGGGACTCCGACCGCGGCGGCCGCGGCCGAGGCGGTCGGCTGCGAGCTCTCCCAGATCGTCAAGTCGCTCGTCTTCGTCTGTGACGGGCGGCCCGTGCTCGCACTCGTCCCCGGTGACCGGCGGGCCGACCCGGCCAAGGT
>DATFMW010000092.1:0-2420 GCA_035266765.1 Gaiellaceae bacterium
GCCCGGCAACGTCGTCACCGTCGAGCCGGGCGTGTACGTCGGCGGCCGCTTCGGCGTCCGCACCGAGGACGACGTCGTCGTCACCGAGGACGGGGTCGAGAATCTGACCGGGTTCACGAGGGAGCTCATGGAGGTGAGCTAGATGTGGTTCCTCAAGCCGTCGCGCTCCACCGACGACGAGGGGCGGTCGAGGCCCCGCCTCCGGCAGCGGTGGTCGTCCGCGTATACGCCCCGCGGGAATGCGTTCACCGGCCGGCTGGGGCGCGGGCTCCAGGAGGATGCGATCGAGCGGGAGATCGACTTCTGGACTGCCGGCTCGGACGAGGATCGGCGACCCGACGACCGCTGACCGAGAGGCGGTACGTCGCCGCCGGCCGGCGCCGAGGCGGCTATATTGGCCCGCCGATGGCCGAGCAGGTGGACACGAACAGCTTCAAGAACGGCATGCACATCGAGCTCGACGGCAAGGTGTGGCGGATCATGGACTTCCAGCATGTGAAGCCGGGCAAGGGCGGCGCGTTCGTGCGCACGAAGCTGAAGAGCCTCGAAGCGGGCGCCACCGTCGACCGCACGTTCCGCGCCGGCGAGAAGTTCCCGCGCGTCCACACCGAGGTGAAGAGCGTCCAGTACCTCTACGACGACGGCTCCGACGTGCACTTCATGGACCAGGAGACGTTCGAGCAGTTCTCCCTCTCGCACGCGGACGTCGAGGACGAGCTGCCGTTCATGCAGCCGAACGCGATCGTGCAGGTGATGGTCGTCAACGGGACGCCGTCGACCCTGCAGCTCCCGTCGTCGGTCGAGCTGGCCGTCGTCGACACCGAGCCGGGCGTGAAGGGCGACACGGTCTCGAACGTGACGAAGCCGGCGACGCTCGAAACGGGCGCCGTCGTCCAGGTGCCGCTCTTCGTGAACGTGGGCGACCGGCTCAAGGTCGACCCGCGCGAGAAGCGCTACATCTCCCGGGCCTAGTGCGGCGTCTCCCAGCGTTGCACCGGAAATCGGCGTCCCTCGACGTCGCACGTACCGGCCGCTCCGCGGCCGGGACGGCCTTCGGCTTTCGCGTGCCCTCGACCCGTGCCGCCCGCTCTCCGTCAGTCGCCCCGCGGTGGCCCTCACCGTCAAGAGCAACAACCATCCGGCCGCGAAGGGGCCGCACGTGCGGCCTCCAACGATCCGTGTTTCCGGTCGAACGTTACGAGAGGCCGCACTAGATGATTGCTGCCACGAGATCGCCTGTCCCGGGGCGCGGGCTGGCGTGTCTGGGGCGCCGCGTCGCTCGCTCGCCGCTGCTGGTGGCAGCGGTGAGCGGTCGACGGGGCGAAACGCGCGCGATCGTGGCAGCAACCATCTAACGCTCACCGCGAGAGGCTGCGCTTCTCGCGGTAGGCTCCGCCTCGTGCCGACCCTCGCCGACACCACCATTCGCCTGCTCGGGCAGGAGCCCCTCGCCGGGCGCATGCCCACCGCCGAGCAGCTCCGGCTCGCGGAGATCCTCGACGGCGCCGGCTTCAGCTATCTCGAGGTCTCCGGCGGCGGCTGCTTCGACACGGCCGTCAGGCGCGGCGTCGAAAGCCCCTGGGAGCGGATTCGCGCCCTGAAGGCGCGCGTGAAGACGCCGCTCGGCCTCGCGCTCCGCGGCCGGTTCCTCGTCGGCTCGCGCCCCGTCGACGCGGACGTCGCCCGCCGCTTCGTCGCCTCCGCGGCCGCGAACGGCATCGATGTCTTCCGGCTTCACGACCCGTTGAACGACGTCTCGAACCTCCGCGAGGCCGCCGAGGCCGTCGTCGCGGCCGACCGCGACTTCGAGGCGGGGCTCGTCTACAGCCCGGGCCGTACCGGCGAGATCGAGACGCTGATCGAACGGGCCCGGCTGCTGCCCGAGCTCGGCGCCATGCGCGTCCTGCTCCACGATCCGACCGGCTCGCTTCAGCCGCACACCGCCGAGGCGCTCGTCACCGCGCTCGGCGAGGCGAGCGGCCTCCCGGTCGGCGTGTACGTCCAGGGCGCCGGCGGCAGCGCCCTCGCCGCGGCGCTCGCGGCCGCCCGCGCGGGTGCAGAGCTGATCGCGTGCGCGATCTACCCGCTCGCGCTCACGCTCCACCGCGTCTCCGGTGAGGCGCTCTCCGAGGCGCTCGCCGGGATCGGGCTCGACCCGGGCATCGACGTCGACGTGCTCTGGCGTGCGTCCGACCTCGTCGACGAGCACATCGGCGACGCGCCCGTCACGCCGCTCGCGCCGCGCGTTGCGGTGCGGGCCGCCCAGCACGACGTCCCGACGAGCCTTGTCGTGAACCTCGACACGACGCTGAAGGCCGAGAGCGCAGGCGACAGGCTCGACGAGGTGCTCGAGGAGCTCGACGTCATCCGCGCGGAGACCGGCTGGCCGCCGCTTGCGGCACCGATCGGCCACGTGCTCG
>DATFMW010000093.1:0-2277 GCA_035266765.1 Gaiellaceae bacterium
CCGAACGAGAGCACGCCCGAGTTGCCGATGAAGAGGTAGAGCGCGACGACGATCGAGACCTTCACGAGCGTGTCGATGAAGTACGTCTGCGTCGAGACCGACACGGCGAGTCCGAGCAGTGCCGACGCCAGGACGAGCGCCGCCGGTCCGACGAGCTCCGGGACGCGCGGTACGCGTCTCATACGCGCTCCACCGAACCGCGGTCCCGCGTGAACAGGCCGTTCGGACGGACGAGCAGCACGAGGATCACGGCCGCGAACAGGAACGTCGGCAGGTACTGGCTCTGGGCTGTGGGCAGAGCTCCGCCGAGCAGCCCGCTCGCGAATCCGATCGCGAACCCGCCGAGGGTGGCGGCGACGGGACGGTTGAGCCCACCGAGGACCACGCCCGCGAGCACGACGATCGTGTCCCGCAGCGCGAAGTCCGGCGTCACGAGCGGGTTCTGCACGGTCAACATCACGGCGACGACCGCGGCGAGCAGGCCGGAGAGGAGCACGGCGCCGCCGATGACGCGGTTCGCGCGCACGCCGAGCATCCGTGCGGTGCGGAAGTCCATCGACGCGGCGCGCATCTGAAGGCCGACCGAGGTGCGCTCGAGCAGCAGCTGGAGCAGGACGAGGCACGCAGCGGCGACGAGGACGGCGACGATCGAGATCTTGCGGATGTCGACGCCGGAGATCTGCCACGGCCGGTTGAGAGGCGCGAGCGAGGCGGCGATCTTGCCGAGCGACCCGAACCAGAGCAGCGCGATGCTCTGGAGCAGGAACGCGACGGCGAACGTCGCGACGAGCATCACGGCCGGCGACTGCGTCCGCAACGGCCGGAAGACGAGCCGGTCCATCAGCACGGAGAGCGCGAGCACGACCGCGAAGCAGAGCAGGATCCCCGCCCAGACCGGCCAGTTCCACTCCGAGGCGAGCGCGAGCGCGAACGCGCCGGCCATCACGAGCTGGCCGTAGGCGAAGTTGACGAGACGGAGGACGCCGAAGACGAGCCCGATCCCGACCGCCATCAGCGCGTAGATCCCGCCGAGCGCGAGCGCGTCCGCGAGCGTCTGGTAGCTGATGTTGAGGACAGCCAGGGTCACGCGCGCCCCTCGCCGTCTTCGGCTCCCGCCGCGCAGAGCCCGGCTCGCCCGCCGACTGGCCCGAGGAACGCGGGAGCCCGCACGAGAGCAGACCTTGTGCTCACGAGAAGTACGCCCCCACGAGCTTCTCGGTGTCGTCGGCGTCGCCGGGGCCGAGCGTCAGCCGCAGCTCGCCGTTCGCGAGCACGTGCGATCGGTCGGCGAGCGCGACCGTCCGCTGGGCCCGCTGCTCGACGAGCAGGACGGCGAGCCCGGCGTCGCGGATCGCGGTGAGCGCGTCGAAGACGACGTCGACGATCTTCGGCGCCAGCCCGAGCGAGGGCTCGTCGAGCAGGAGCACGTCCGGCTCGGCGACGAGCGCACGCGCGATCGCGAGCTGCTGCTGCTGGCCGCCCGAGAGGGCGCCGGCCGCGCGGCCGCGGAAGTCGCGCACGATCGGAAAGAGCTCGTAGGCGCGTTCGATCGCGGCGTCGGCGCCGGTGCGCGAGCGCCGCGCGGCAAGGCCGAGCCGAAGGTTCTCCTCGACGGAGAGCTCGCCGAAGATGCGGCGGCCTTCGGGGACGAGCGCGATACCGCTGCGGGCCACGTCCTCGGAGCGGCGCCCGACGAGCGAGGAGCCGCCGAGGCTGACGTTGCCGCCCGCGACCGGGGCGGCGCCCATGATCGCGTGCAGCGTCGAGGACTTGCCGGCGCCGTTCGGGCCGATCAGGCCGACGATCTCGCCCGGCTTGACCTCGAGCGAGAGGTCGCGTACGGCCTCGACCGCGCCGTAGCGGACGCTCAGGCCTTCCAGCACGAGGACCGTCACTCCGGCTCCTCCACGTGGACGGCGCTCTCGCCGAGGTAGGCGGCCGCGACGTCGAGGTTGTCGCGAATCTCCGCCGGCGTGCCCTCGGCGAGGGTCGTGCCCTGGTCGAGCACGTGGATCCGGTCGCACACGTCCATGATCAGCGACATGTTGTGGTCGATCAGCAGGACACCGGCACCGTGCTCGTCGCGGACCGAGCGGACGGCTGCGGCGAAGCCGGGAACCTCCGCCTCGGGCAGGCCGGCCGCGGGCTCGTCGAGGAGCACGAAGCGCGGCGCGCCGGCGAGCGCGCGGGCGACGCCGAGGCGCCGCTCGTCGCCGTGGGCGAGTGCCGCGGCGGGCGCGTTGGCGTACGCGCCGAGCCCGAGCAGGTCGAGCAGCT
>DATFMW010000094.1:0-4596 GCA_035266765.1 Gaiellaceae bacterium
GACCGCGCGGCCGCGCGCGGCTGCCGCCCCGCAGCTGCCGCGCTCACCCGGTACTTAGATTCGTCTGCGAAGATCGCGGGCTTACCGACCGACTGGGAGGTCTCCGTGTCCGAGCAGGCGAACGGCTCCTCGCTCTCGCCGGCAGAGATCAGCGAACGCCTGGAGCAGGCCCTCTTCGAGATCCGCCGCGTCATCGCGGGCCAGGACGCAATGCTGGAACGCGTCCTCGTGTGCCTGCTCGCACAGGGGCACCTGCTGATCGAAGGCGTGCCGGGGCTCGCGAAGACGCTGACGATCAAGACGACCGCCGGCGTGCTCGGCGGCTCCTTCTCGCGCGTCCAGTTCACGCCCGACCTCGTTCCCGCCGACCTCGTCGGCACCCGCATCTACCGTCCCGACCGGGGCAGCTTCGACACCGAGCTCGGCCCGGTCTTCTGCAACTTCCTGCTCGCGGACGAGATCAACCGCGCGCCGGCGAAGGTGCAGTCCGCCCTGCTCGAGGTGATGCAGGAAGGGCAGGTCACGATCGCCCACGACACCTACCCCGTCCCCGAGCCGTTCCTCGTCATGGCGACTCAGAACCCGATCGAGTCGGAGGGCACGTACCCGCTGCCGGAGGCCCAGATCGACCGGTTCATGCTCAAGATCCTGATCGGCTACCCCGAGCACGACGAGGAGTTGACGATCGTCCAGCGCCAGCTCGTGCCGCAGCCGGAGCTGCGCGAAGCGCTCTCCCTCGAGGAGCTGCGCGACCTCCAGATCGCGACGCAGACCGTGTACGTCGACCCGTCGCTCGTCTCCTACGGCGTCGCGCTCGCCACGGCGACGCGCGAGCCGGCCGACGCCGGGCTCCCCGACCTCGCGGAGTACATCGACTACGGCGCCAGCCCGCGCGGGCCGATCAGCGTCGTCCAGGCGGCCCGCGCACTCGCGCTCCTGCGCGGCCGCGACTACGCGACCGCCGAGGACGTACGCGCCCTCGCGAAGGATGCGCTGCGCCACCGCCTCGTCCTCAGCTACCAGGCGCTCGCCGAGAACGTCACGCCCGACGCGATCCTCGACCGGGTGCTGAACGCGGTGCCGATGCCCGACGTCAGTCCGGTGCGTCCGCGCGCGGCATGACCGGCGACTCGCTGCTCGGGAGGACGACCCCCGAGCGGCCGGGGCCCGGCGCCCTGCCGATCGGGCTGCTGCGGGCGCTCCAGATCGAGATCGGGCGGCGGCTCGAGGGGATGCTCGCGGGCGACTACCGCTCGTCCCGCTACGGCGACGGCGTCGAGCTCGCCCAGGTGCGTCCGTACGTGGCCGGGGACGACGTGCGCAAGATCGAGTGGAACGTGACCGCGCGCACCGGCGTGCCGCACGTCCGCGTCAACCTCGCCGAGCGCGTCCTCGTCACCTGGCTCGTGCTCGACACGTCGCCGTCGATGCACTTCGGCACGGCGCAGCGTCGCAAGCAGGACGTGGCCGACGGCGTCGCAATCGCGGTCGGGCACATCGCGACGCGGCGCGGCAACCGGCTCGGCGTCGTCACGTTCGGCGACCGCGAGCCGGCGACGCTGCCGCCCGCGCAGGGACGCCACGGGCTGATCGGGCTGCTGACGGCGCTCAGACGCGAGCCGGAGTCCGAGCGGGTCGGTGCAACCTCGCTCGGCGCGGCGCTCGCCCGCACCGGCGCGCTCGCCCGGCAGCGCGGGCTCGTCGTCGTCGCCTCCGACTTCCGCGGCCCGCTCGACTGGCGCAAGCCGCTGCTCGAGCTGATGAGCCGGCACGAGGTACTCGCCGTCGAGATCCGCGACCCGCGTGAGCAGGAACTCCCCGACGTGGGCGAGCTGTGGCTCGTCGACCCGGAGACCGGCCGCCAGGTGCGCGTCGACACCTCGAGCGCCGCGCTGCGCAATCGCTTCGCCGCCGCCGCGGCGGAGGAGCGCAGCGGCGTCGCGCGCGTGCTGACCGCGCTCGGCGTCCCGCACGTCGTCCTCTCGACCGGGGACGACTGGCTGCGCACGTTCGCCGCCTTCCTCGGGAGCCGCCGTTGACCTTCGACCGGCCCTACTGGCTCATTGGGCTGCTGGCGGTGCCGCTGCTCGTGCTGCTCTGGCGCCGGGAGGAGCGCCGCCGCAGGGCCGGCGCCGCCCGCTTCGCGAACCTCGCGCTCGTCCCGAACCTGATCGACCGCGCGCCCGGCCGACGCCGGCTCGTCCCGCTCGCGCTGCTCCTGACCGGGCTGACCGCGCTCGTCGTCGGCATGGCGAAGCCGCACGCGCGCATCTCGATCCCGCGCAAGGAGGCCACAGTGGTGCTCGCCGTCGACGTGTCGCGCTCGATGGGCGCGACCGACGTGCAGCCGACGCGCCTCGCCGCGGCGCGCCTGGCGGCCGGCCGCTTCCTCGACCGGATCCCCTCGACGTACAGCGTCGCGCTCGTCGGCTTCGGCAGCCGCGCCTTCGTCGCCGTGCCGCCCACCCGCGACCGCGACCTCGTCCGCCAGGGGCTCGCGAACCTCCACCCCTCCGAGGGCACGGCGATCGGCGACGCCGTCGTGCTCGCCGCCCAGCTCGGACAGCGGCAGCGCGCCGCCGACGGGACGGTGCCGCCGACCTCGGTGCTGCTGATCTCCGACGGCGCCCGCGACGGCGGCCGCACGACGACGCCGCAGGCCGTGACGCGCGCGAAGGCGCTGCACGTGCCGGTCTCGACCGTGCTCGTCGGCACGCCGCAGGGCGTCGTCAACGTGCAGCTGACCGGCGGGTACACCGAGCAGATCCAGGTGCCGCCGAGCCCGACGACGCTGAAGCAGATCGCGTCAGGCACCGGTGGCGAGTACTTCGCCGTGCGAACGAGCAAAGCGCTCTCACACGTCTACGAACGGCTCGCGACGCGGATCGGGCACCGGATCGAGGACCGCCAGATCACGGACGCGTTCGCGGGCGCCGCGATCGTGCTCCTGCTCGCCGGCGGCGCGCTCTCGAACTTCTGGTTCCGGCGGGTGTTCCCGTGAGACGGCTCACGCTCCTCACGGCGACGGGCTGCGCTCTCGCCGCGGTCGCGGCCGGTGCAGCCGGCGCGACGAACGAGTGCCGCGGCCTCCAGGTGTGCGTCCCCGTCGCGGGCCCGTGGGTGCTCGCGCCCGGCCCGGCACAGACCCAGTACCAGCTCTCTTGCCCGCCGCGATTCGTCGTCGCGGGCCTCGACGCCGAGCTGACGAGCAGGCTCATCGACGTCCTCTTCTTCGGCAGCCTCGGCACGCCGGTCAACCCAGGGATCACGACCTCGACGAGCGCCGTCTTCCTCGGCCGGCTCACGCGCGGGCGAGACCCGGCCGCGAGCTTCCGGCCGCACATCGGCTGCGTCCCCGCCTCGGGCGGCGGCGGGCAGCGCATCCCGACGAGCCTCCACGTCTATCCGCCCGGGAAGCCGACGACACGGCGCGTCACCGAGATCACGGTGCGCCCGGGAGCGACGCGTCGGACAGTGCAGCGCTGCAACGCAGGCGAGCAGCTCGTCGGCGCGAGCTACGCCGTCGGCTTCTACAGTCCGAAGCCGCCCACCCGGGCGCTTGCCACCGCGGTGCGCGTGTCGCGGAAGGTGACCGGGGGGCGCGTGACGACGGTCGTCCGTGGCAGCCGGGCCGTCGCCGCGGTGCGGGCCGTCGTCCAGGTCGACCTCGTCTGCGTGGGAGGCGGGGCATGAGCCGCCTGCTTGCAGCCGGTGCGTTCCACGCGGCGGGAGTCGACGCCGGCGAGGGGCGCGCATGACCTTCGGGCATCCGTGGTTGCTGTTGACGCTGCTCGTGATCCCGCTCGCGCTCGGGCTGCACCGGCTCGCCGAGCGCCGCCGGATGCGCTACGCCGTCCGCTTCACGAACGTCGACGTGCTCGCCTCGGTCGCCGGCGGCCGCTCCTGGCGCCGCGCCGTCCCCGGGGTCGTCTTCCTGGCCGCCCTCGCGACGCTTGCGGTCGCGGTCGCACGGCCGCACGTGACCACGAACCTCGCGAGCGACAACGCGACGGTGATCCTCGTCCTCGACGTCTCCGGCTCGATGCAGGCGCAGGACGTGAAGCCGACGCGGCTCGCCGCCGCGCAGAAGGCGCTCCACCTGTTTCTCGACAAGGTGCCGAAGCGGCTCAAGGTCGGCCTGATCCTGTTCGCGGCCGAAGCGCAGGTGGCGACGCCGCCGACCACCGACCACGCACTCGTCGGGCAGGCGGTGGACGATGCGGGCTACTTCAACGGGTTCGGCGGCACGGCGATCGGCGACGCGCTCGACACCGCCGTCCGGCTCGGCGAGCAGATCACCGGTGGCGGCGGCCCGACGACGGCGCCCGCGCCCGGACGACAGCTCACGGCAGTGCGTACCGCGGCCGCCGGCAGCGGCGTTGCGAGCACGCTCGTCTCGATCCTCTTCCTCTCGGACGGCCGCCAGACGCGCGGGGTGCTCCAGCCGCTGCAGGGCGCAGCCGAGGCGAAACAGGCCGGCTTCCCGGTCTACACGGTGTCGCTCGGCACGACGGGGAACACGACGTTGCGCGGGTTCGACCCCAACGGCGGCGGCTTCTTCGGCGGTGGTGGAGGCGGTGGAGGCGGTGGAGGCGG
>DATFMW010000095.1:0-3576 GCA_035266765.1 Gaiellaceae bacterium
GATCAGCGTGCTCTTGCCGGCGCCGTTCGGGCCGAGGAGCCCCGTGATCGACCGGCCGATCTCGACGTCGACGCGGTCGAGCGCGAGTACCTTCCCGAACCGCTTCGTCAGCCCGCGGGCCCGGAGAAGCGCCTCCATGCCGCCGATCGTAGGTCTCCCCGGACACGCCCGGCATCCGGGTTTTCGTCGACCCGTCTACGCCGTGCCGGCGCGCTCGACCACGGGCGCGAACGACGCGAGCGGCGCGCCGGCCCGGTAGTCGATGCCCACCGAAACCGCGTCGCCCGGCTGGACGGCAATCGGCTCGGCGAGCGGCACGACGAGGTAGTTCATCAGCCAGTCGACGCTCCGGCCTTCCGCCGGGACGATCGCGAGCAGGTTCTTCGTGATCACACGCAGTGCGTTCAGGCGGCCGGCCTGCGCGATCGGGAGCACGCCCTCCCACGAGATCCGCTCGTCCAGCTCGCTCTCGTAGAGGAACGAGTGGTAGACGCTCGGGTCGCCGAGCTCGAACGTCCGCGGCTGCTCGGCGTGCGGATCCTGGAAGAGCGGTATCGCCGCCCGGTAGCCGTGGAAGTCGTAGTCCTGCTCGACCGGCTGGATCGCCTGGACCGTCGCCTCCGGTAGGAAGCGCGGCAGCGGCCCGCCATGGCGCTCGAGGTAGCCGCGGGCGAAGGCCGACAGCACCTGGATCTGCTTCTCGCGCAGCAGGCCGACGTGGAGCATCTCGCAGACCACGACGTCGACCGGCTCCGGCGGCAGCCATTCGGCCGCGTCCGCCTGGACGACCTCGACCGCGTCAGCGCCGTTCTCGCGCAGGAGCCGCCGCGAGACGTCCGCGAGCTCCGGGTTCCGCTCGACGCACCAGACGCGGGCCGCCTTCTGCGCAGCGAAGAACGAGAGGACGCCGGTGCCGCCGCCGAGCTCGACGACGCGTCCGCCCTCGGGCACGGCGAGGTCGATCGCGTCCTCGAACGCGCCCGTCCGACCGATGTCGGCGAGCATGTTGAAGTGGTAGTGGAGCGGGATGAACTGACCGAGCTCGAGCTCGTCGCGACGCTCGGCGGTCGTCTCCTCGTACGGCAGCGTCGTCATCTGACTCCTCCGAGCAGAGGGCTCTCGACCGGTGGCCGACAGGTGCCGAGGGACGGCATGACCGCGTGATCGGCAGCAGCCCCCGAGAGTTGAGCACGCGGCCTGCGACCTAGCCGTCGACGATCCGCTCGGCGAGCGCGGAGTGCCGCGTCCGCCCCTCGCCGCGCGCGACCGCGGTGAGGAGTGCCCGCCACTCGCCGGCGAGCACGCACAGCCGCTGCGCGCGCGTCACCGCGGTGTAGAGCAGCGGCCGCGAGAGCATCACCGCGTACTGCATCGACCACGGCGCGACGACCGCCGGGAACTGCGAGCCCTGTGCCCGGTGGACGGTCAGCGCCCACGCGAGGTCGTACGTCTCGAGCGCCGCGGCCGGCACCGCGATCTCCCGCTCGCCGTCGTCGAGGGAGAGCAGCGCCTCACCCTCGTCCTCGTCCCACGCGAGGACGAACGCGACCTCGCCGTTCATCACCTCGCGGTCCGGCGTGTAGTCGTTGCGCGTCTGGACGATCCGCGAGCCGACGCGCAGGCCCGACCGCGCCACGGCGACCGGCCGGTCACCCGGGTTGAGCAGCCGCTCGAGCTCGGCGTTCAACGCCACCAGACCGACCGGGCCGCGTCGCATCGGCACGAGCGTCATCACCTCGGTGCGCGGGTCGAAGCCGCGGCGCGGCAGCGCCTCGCAGACGAGCTCGACGACGGCCGCCCGCAGCGTCTCGGGGCCGCTCCGCGAGACGAAGAAGAAGTCCTCGTCGAGCTCCTCCTCCCCCAGCTCGGCCCTCGCCTCCTCGAGCGACAGGAACGGGGGCTCGCCGCGGTTGATGCGGCGGGCGCTGCGGACGATCAGCGAGCGCGCGGCCTGCCGGTAGATCGCCGTCAGGTGGACGCGGGGCACGATCTCCGACGCGACGAGGTCGGCGAGGACGCGACCCGGCCCGATCGGCGGCAGCTGGTCGGTGTCGCCGACGAGCAGGACGTGGCAGTCGCCCGCGGCGCGGAACAGCGCGTCCGCAAGCTCGAGCGAGAGCATCGACGCCTCGTCGACGATCACGAGCTCGACGTCCGATGAGAGCGGATCGTCCTCGTCGCGCAGGAACCGGTCCTCCTTCGGCGAGTAGCCGAGCGCGCGGTGGATCGTCATCGCGTCGTGGCCGGTCAGGTCGCGCATCCGCCGGGCCGCCTTGCCCGTCGGCGCGCACAGCAGGACGCGGACGCCCGCCCGCCGCGCCGCGTCGACGAGGACGCGCTGCGTGTGCGTCTTGCCCGCGCCCGGCAGGCCGGTCAGCAGCACGAGCGGCCGCGTGCGGACGAGCTCGACGACGCTCCACTGCTCGTCGGAGACGTCGATCCCGTCCGGGCGGCGCGGCGGCTCGAACAGCTCCGCATCCGCCGCGCGGGCCCGCTCGCCGAGCACCGCGCCGAGGCGCTCCTCCGTTTCCCAGAGATCGGCCCGGTACGCGCGCTCGCCCTCGACGACGAGCTCGCCGTCGAGCGCCAGGCGATGGAGCGCGACCTCGAGCGGCTCCACGTCGTGCACCTCGAGCAGGCGGGCGGCTGCGCGCCACAGCTCGTCGTGCGGCAGGAACACGTTCCCGTCGGAGGCCGCCTCGCCGAGCACGAACAGGAGCCCGGCGCGCAGTCGCTGCGGCGCGTCGAGCTCGATCCCGAGCGAGCGGGCAATCCGGTCGGCGACGCGGAAGCCGATCCGCGGCACCTCGGTGAGCCGGTACGGATCGTGGGAGAGGATCGCGACGACGTCGCCGCCGTACGTGCGCACGAGCCGCGCCGCGAGCCCCGCGCCGATGCCGTGCGCGAAGAGGAACGTCTCGACCTCGCGGATCGCCGCGACCTCGCGCCACGCGACGACCGCACGCTCGACGGCCCGGCGCGAGATCGCACGGCCCGCCTTCGTGCGCACCTCGCGCAGCCGCTCCGGGTCGCCGTCGAGCTCGGCGAACACGTGCTCGGCGCCGAAGTGGTCGACGATCGCCCGCGCGAACGTCGGCCCGATCCCGGGGACGCGCCGGCGCAGCCACAGCGCGACACCCTCCGCGGAGGATGGCAGCGCCGAGCGGAACGTCTCGACCGCGAACTGCCAGCCGTAGCGCGCGTGCTGCTCGTACGTGCCGCCGACGACGAGCTGCTCGCCGGCCTGGACGTGTCCGAGTGCGCCGCGCAGCGTCACCGGCTCGCCGTCCCGCTCCTCGCCGACGGTCGCCGACCAGATCGCGAACTCGCCGTCCGGTGAGGCGAACCGCGGCCCCGACGCCGCGAGGGTCACGTGCAGCTCGCGCGCCTCCGGGTCGGCGGGGGCCCGATCCTCGTCGAGCGTCCACATGCTCCCGAGGCTACTCGGTCGCCGCACCCGCGGCCCATGCGACATGGCACGATCTCGCAGGTGACGAGCAGACCTGCCGAGATGCAACACCTGGGCGACCTCGCGCGGCTCCGCCGCGTCCGCGACCGGATCGACCGGGAGTACGC
>DATFMW010000096.1:0-5886 GCA_035266765.1 Gaiellaceae bacterium
CGCGAGTACGAGCGCGCGATCGTCTTCCGCCTGGGCCGTCTCTATCCCGACCCGAAGGGACCGGGGCTCTTCTTCCTGATCCCGATCGTCGACCGGATGGTGAAGGTCGACCTGCGGACGATCACGCTGAACATCCCGCCGCAGGAAGTGATCACCAAGGACAACGTCCCCGTGCGCGTGAACGCGGTCGCGTACTTCCGGATCGTGGCGCCGAAGGACGCGATCGTCCAGGTGGAGAACTTCATGGTCGCGACCTCGCAGATCGCGCAGACGACACTGCGCGCCGTGCTCGGCCAGCACCAGCTCGACGAGCTGCTCTCCGAGCGCGTCAAGATCAACGCGATCCTGCAGGAGATCATCGACGAGGCGACCGCGCCCTGGGGGATCAAGGTCTCGATCGTCGAGGTGAAGGACGTCGAGATCCCGAGCGGGATGCAGCGCGCGATGGCCCGCCAGGCGGAGGCCGAGCGGGAGCGGCGCGCGAAGATCATCAACGCCGAGGGCGAGTTCCAGGCCGCGGAGCGGCTGAAGGACGCGGCGATCGTGATCGAGGAGCACCCGATCGCGCTGCAGCTTCGCTACCTGCAGACGCTGCTCGAGCTCGGGGCCGGAAACACCTCGACGATCATCTTCCCGGCCCCGATCGACCTGATCAAGCCGTTCCTCGACCGCGCTGGATCTTCGGGCTGACCCACTCTCGGGGCGACTCGTCGTCGTCGCACCGAACCGTCGCCGCCGTCCCGGCGCGACGTTCGGGCTGATCGAAGAGGCGACCCCGGCCGAGCTCGAGGCGTGCCCGTTCTGCGCCGGTCGCGAAGCTCGCACGCCGCCCGAGACGTTCCGCGTAGACGACGGCGACGGCTGGCGCGTCCGCGTCGTGCCGAACCTCTACCCGGCGTTCGAGCGCCAGGAGGTGGTCATCCACTCGCCGCGTCATGCGCGCACGTTCGCGGAGCTCTCCGACGAGGAGATCGCGGCGACCGCGACGGCGTGGATTGACCGGAAGCGGGCAGCACGCGCCGAGGGGTTCGGCTACGTGCACGCGCTCGTCAACGAGGGTGCTGCCGCCGGCTCGAGCCTGCCCCATTCGCACTCCCAGCTCGTCTGGCTGCGCGAGGAGCCGCCGGCGCTCACCGCCGAGCGGCGCGGTGCAGTCGCCGAGCTCGCTGCCCGAGCGGATCTTGCCGTCGCTCGGCGCGACGGCCTCGTGGCGGTCGTGCATCCCGCCGGCCGGCTTCCCTACGAGACACTCGTCGCCTCCGCCGACGGCGTCTTCGACCTCGCGGCGGCGCTGGCCATGCTCCGCGAGCTCGTCCACCGCCTGCGCGTCGTCGAGGGCGCCGTTCCCTGGAACGCCTGGCTCCACGACGGAGCCGAGCCCCACCTGGAGCTCGTTCCCCGGCTCGCGATCCCGGCGGGAATCGAGCTCGGCGCAGGCATCCACGTGAACGCGGTCGCCCCGGAGGACGCCGCGGCCGCGCTCCGTGCCGCGCCCGTGTGACTAGAGAACCGGCATGTGCGCCTCAGGGACGCGCGTCTCGCGGAACCGCCGGGCCGCCTCGATCGCCGCACCGAGGTTCAGGCCCTTGTCCTTCGCCTGCTTGATCAACATGACGGTCTCGAGCGCGTCGATGTCGTAGATGCGCTGCTTCTTGCCCTTGGTGGGGATCTGGGCCTTGTTCGTCCAGTAGTCGAGCTGCATCTTCGAGATCCCTGCGATCTGGCAAACCTGGCCCAGGTAGAGCTCGACCTTGTCGAAGTGCTCGGCCAGGTTGATGGGTTCTAGAAGGTCGACTTGCCTGCTGATCGCCATGCGAGCCCCATTTGTGAGTCGGGAGAACACTCTCCGAAGTGAAAGTTATAAAGGGCCCGGCCTCCTTTGGGAAGAGCCGCGACGGAAAATCTCCCCTTTTCGGGCGGCCGTCGCGCAGCGCGCGCTACTCGTCGCCGTCGAGGCCTTCGTCGGCCTCGTCGCCAGCCTCGAGGTCGTCCGCATCGCCGGACTCCAGCCCGGGCTCGGCCGCAGGCTTCGAGGCGACGCCCGCGTCCTCTCCCACAACCGGGTCCTCGCCCTCCGAGTCGACGACGGGCGCGAGCGCGGAGACCGTCTCGTCGCCGCGGAGGCGCATCACGATCACGCCCTGGGTCGAGCGGCCCAGCCTCTTGACATCCTCCACCGGAATCCGAATGACGGTGCCGCCGTTCGAGATCAGCATCACCTGGTAGCCGTCGCGAACGACGCGCGCGCCGACGAGGTACCCGCGCGCCTCGGTCAGCTGCACGGTCTTGACGCCCATTCCGCCACGACCCTTGACCGGGTACTCGGAGACTCGCGTCCGCTTGCCGTAGCCATTCTCGGTCACGACGAGCAGGTCGGCCGCGTCGTCGGCGATGTTGATCGAGATCACCTCGTCGCCGCTGCGCAGCTTCATGCCCGCGACCCCGGAGGTGTCGCGGCCCATCGCGCGCACGCCGGTCTCGTGAAAGCGGATCGCCTGTCCCTTGCGCGAGACCATGAGCACGTCGTCGCTGCCTGTGGCATGGCGCACCCCGATGAGCTCGTCGCCGTCGCGCATCTTGATCGCGATGATCCCGTCCGCCTTCAGCGGCGTGTTGTAGGCGACGAGCGCGGTCTTCTTGACGACCCCGTTCTTCGTCGCGAAGACGAGGAACTTCGCCTCGCCGAAGTCGC
The DNA here is from genome assembly GCA_035266765.1 of Gaiellaceae bacterium. GTDB lineage: Bacteria > Actinomycetota > Thermoleophilia > Gaiellales > Gaiellaceae > Palsa-739. The sequence goes on from DATFMW010000096.1 coordinate 2,693, forward strand.
GCGTCTGGATGACGGCGCGCACCTGTTCGTCCTGGCGGAACGGGAGCAGGTTGACGATGGCACGGCCGCGCGACTGGCGGGAGCCGAGCGGCAACTCGTGCACCTTGAGCCGGTAGACCTTGCCGACGTTCGTGAAGAAGAGGATGAAATCGTGGGTGGAGGCGACGAAGAGGTGCTCGATGTAGTCGTCTTCCTTCAGGTCCATCCCCATCACGCCGATGCCGCCGCGCCGCTGCTCGCGGTACGCGGTGACCGGAAGCCGCTTGATGTACCCGGAGCGCGTAATCGCGATCACCATGTCCTCTTCCGCGATCAGATCCTCGAGCTCGAGCTCCTCTTCGGCCGCGACGATCTCGGTGCGCCGATCGTCGCTGCGCCCGTAGCCGTTCTTGATCTCGAGCAGCTCCTCGCGGATCACGGCGTCGATCTTCGCCTGGTCGCCGAGAAGCGAGCGCAGCTCGGCGATCCGCTCCTTCAGGTCCTTGTACTCCGCCTCGACCTCCTTGCGAGCGAGCCCGGTGAGCCGCGCGAGCCGCATGTCGAGGATCGCCTGCGCCTGGACCTCGCTGAGCGAGAAGCGCTCCTGGAGCTGCGTGCGTGCCTCGTCGGTGTCGGCGGCAGCCCGGATCAGCGCGACGATCGCGTCGATGTTGTCGAGCGCGATCAGGTAGCCCTCGAGCACGTGCGCTCGCTTCTCCGCCTGCCGCAGGTCGTACTTGGCGCGGCGGGTGACGACCTCGCGCTGGAAGTCGAGGTAATGCGTGACGAGCTCGAGCAGCGACAGCGTCTTCGGAACGCCGTCGACGAGCGCGACCGCGTTGTAGCCGAACGTCGACTGGAGCGGCGTGTGCTTGAAGAGCTTGTTCAGTGCCACCTGCGGCACGGCATCGCGCTTCAACTCGACCTGGATCCGCATGCCGGTGCGGTCGGAGTGGTCGGCGAGGTCCGAGATCTCCGAGAGCACCTTGTCTCGGACGAGGTCGGCGATCTTGACGATGACGCCGGTGTCGCCGCCCTTCTTGACGCCGTACGGCAGCTCCGTGATCACGATCGCGGACTTGCCGCCGCGGAGCTCCTCGATGTGGGCGCGCGCGCGCATGACGACGCGGCCGCGGCCGGTGCGGTACGCGTCGCGGATGCCGCCGCGGCCGACGATGATCGCGCCGGTCGGGAAGTCCGGGCCTTTGATGTGGCGCATCAGGCCCTCGACGTCGATCTCGGGGTCGTCGATCATCGCCACGATCGCGTCGATCGTCTCGCCGAGGTGATGCGGCGGCATGTTCGTCGCCATGCCCACAGCGATGCCGGTCGAGCCGTTGACGAGCAGGTTCGGAAAGCGCGAGGGGAGCACCGACGGCTGCCGGCGCGACTCGTCGTAGTTCGGCTCGAAGTCGACCGTGTCGGCGTCGATGTCGCGCAGCAGCTCGGTCGCGATCCTCGACAGGCGCGCCTCGGTGTACCGCATCGCCGCCGCCGGGTCGTCGTCGATCGAGCCGAAGTTGCCCTGGCCATCGACGAGCGGGTAGCGCAACGAGAACGACTGCGCCATCCGGACGACGGTGTCGTAGATCGCGGAGTCGCCGTGCGGGTGGTACTTGCCCATCACGTCGCCGACGGTGGTGGCCGACTTCTTGTAGGGCCGGTTCGGCTGCAGGCCGGCCTCGTGCATGCCGTACAGCACGCGCCGGTGCACCGGCTTCAGACCGTCGCGCACGTCCGGAAGGGCGCGCGAGACGATCACCGACATCGCGTAGTCGAGGAAGCTCGACCGCATCTCCTGCTCGAGCTCGCGCGGCTCGACCCGGCCCCGGTCGAGCGCGCCCGTATCCAGCTCAGACACGGGTGCTCCGGGTTTCCGAGTTCGGCGACGTGCGAGTGCCGGACGAGGAGACCCTAGACATCAAGGAACTTCACATCCTTGGCGTTCTCCTCGATGAACAGCCTTCGCGGCTCGACCTGATCGCCCATCAGCGTCGAGAACAACTGATCGGCGGCGTGCGCATCCTCGACCTCCACCTGGATCATCAGCCGCCGCGCCGGGTCCATCGTCGTCTCCCAGAGCTGCAGCTCGTTCATCTCACCGAGCCCCTTGAAGCGCGACAGGTGAATGCCGACCTCCTTTGCGAGGTCGAGTGCTCCGTTGCGCAGCGCCGAGAACGTCTGCGCATCGGCGGTCTTCTTGCCGAGCGCGAGCGTGAACGGCGGCGGCCCGACGACCTCGACGAGACGTGCGTACGACCGGCGCAGGTTGGCGTAGATGGGTGACGAGAGCAGATCGGCCGAGAGCGCGATCGTCTGCACCGCGGACGTCGACTCCTCGATCACGTTCACGCGCAGGCCCGCGTCGTCGCGGTCGAGCACCGAGAGCGTGTAGCCGTTCGACGGGTGCTGCGCGAGCGCCTTCTCGACGGCGGCCGGCGTGAGCGCGTCGAGCTCGAGCAGCCTGTGCGAGATGACCAGGTCGGAGGCGTGGTGACCGTAATCTGCACGGAGCCGCGCCGACCACCCCTCGAACTCGGCGAGGGCGCCCGTGAACTTCTTCCAGCGCACCTCGGTGAGCTTCGTCTCGTTGCCGTCGCGGTCACGCACGTCGAGCTCGCCGAAGCGCTCGCGGACGAGCAGGTCCTCGAGCTGCGAGTCCTTCTCGAAGTAGTACTCCTGATTGCCGAGCTTGACCTTGTAGAGCGGCGGAACCGCGATGTAGACGTGGCCGCGCTCGAACAGCTCCTTCATGTGCCGGTAGAGGAACGTCAGCACAAGGGTGCGGATGTGCGAGCCGTCGACGTCCGCGTCCGTCATCAGGACGATCCGGTGGTAGCGGAGCCCCTCGATGTCGAACTCGTCGCCGATCCCGGTGCCGATCGCCGTGATCATCGCCTGGATCTCGTTGTTCGAGAGAACCTTGTTGATCCGGTTCTTCTCGCTGTTGATGATCTTCCCGCGCAGGGGCAGGATCGCCTGGTAGGTGCGGTCGCGGCCCATCTTCGCGGAGCCGCCCGCCGAGTCGCCCTCGACGATGAAGAGCTCCGCCGACTCGGGGTCGCGGATCGAGCAGTCGGCGAGCTTGCCCGGCAGCGACGAGCTGTCGAGCGCCGACTTCCGGCGCGTCAGCTCGCGCGCCTTGCGGGCCGCCATCCGGGCGCGGATCGCGGCGATCGCCTTGTTGCAGATCGCGCGCGCGTCCTGCGGGTTCT
>DATFMW010000097.1:0-3505 GCA_035266765.1 Gaiellaceae bacterium
CGGTCTGCTTGTCGGCGTACATCAACACCGTGCCGTGGACGTTCCGCGCCGCGCGGCCGATCGTCTGGATGAGGCTCGTCCGGCCCCGCAGGAACCCCTCCTTGTCGGCGTCGAGGATGGCGACGAGCGACACCTCGGGCAGGTCGAGCCCCTCGCGGAGCAGGTTGACGCCGACGAGGACGTCGTACTCGCCGAGCCGCAACTCGCGGACGATCTGGATCCGTTCGAGCGTGTCGATCTCGGAGTGCAAGTAGCGCGCCTTGACGCCCGACTCGAGCAGGTAGTCGCTCAGGTCCTCGGCCATCTTCTTCGTCAGCGTCGTCACGAGCACGCGCTCGCCCGCCTGCTCGCGCTTGCGAATCTCGCCGAGCAGGTCGTCGATCTGGTTCAGCGTCGGCCGCAACTCGACCTCGGGGTCGACGACCCCGGTCGGCCGGATCAGCTGCTCGACGAGCTGCGTCGAGTGCCTCAGCTCGAACGGCCCGGGCGTCGCAGAGACGAACACGAGCTGCTGCACCTTGTTCAGGAACTCGTCGAAGCGCAGCGGCCGGTTGTCGAGCGCCGACGGGAGCCGGAAGCCGAAGTCGACGAGCGTCTGCTTGCGGGAGCGATCGCCCTCGTACATGCCGCCGACCTGCGGCACGGTCTGGTGCGACTCGTCGACGAAGACGACGAAGTCGGACGGGAAGTAGTCGAGCAGGGTGTGCGGTGCAGAGCCCTCGGGCCGGCCGTCGAGGATCCGCGAGTAGTTCTCGATCCCGTTGCAGAAGCCGAGCTCCTGCATCATCTCGAGGTCGTACTCGGTGCGCTGCCGGATGCGGTGCGCCTCGAGCATCTTCCCCTCGGCCTCGAAGCGCCGCACCTGGTCCTCGAGCTCGCGGCGGATCTCGCCGGCGGCGCGCTCGATCGTCGGCTTCGAGGTGACGTACTGCGTCGCGGGGAAGATCGAGATCTGATCCTGCTTGGCGAGCACCTCGCCGGTGAGCGGGTCGAAGTGCGTGATCTGCTCCACCTCGTCGCCGAAGAACGAGATCCGGTGCGCCGTCTCCGAGTAGGCCGGCTGCACCTCGACGACGTCGCCCTTGACCCGGAACTTGCCGCGCCCGAGCAGCGTGTCGTTGCGGACGTACTGGATGTCGATCAGCTTGCGGAGCATCTCGTCGCGGTCGTGCTCGGAGCCGACGGTGACGAAGACAACGCGCTCCTTGTACTCCTCCGGGGAGCCGAGGCCGTAGATGCACGAGACCGACGCGACGATGATCACGTCGCGGCGCGAGAGCAGGTTCGAGGTGGCGGAGTGGCGCAGCCGGTCGATGTCGTCGTTCCGCGAGCTGTCCTTCTCGATGTAGAGGTCGGCCTGCGGGACGTACGCCTCGGGCTGGTAGTAGTCGTAGTAGGAGACGAAGTACTCGACCGCGTTGTGCGGAAAGAACTCGCGGAACTCGTTGCAGAGCTGCGCAGCGAGCGTCTTGTTGTGGGCGATCACGAGCGCCGGGCAGCCGACCTGCTCGATCGTCCACGCCATCGTCGCCGTCTTGCCGGTGCCGGTGGCACCGACGAGCGTCTGGTAGCGCTCCCCCGCCGCGAGCCCGCCGGCGAGCGCCTCGATCGCCTTCGGCTGGTCGCCGGTCGGGCGGTAAGCACTCGTTGTCTTCAGCTCCGCCAAGTGCCACCAGCGTATCTCCCGCACCCGGCGCGCCCTTGCTAGGGGCCGAGCCCGAGCTCGGTCGCGTATGCGCGCCGGTAGATCACCTTCAGCCGCTCGACGCCGGCGACGTAGGCGCGCGTCTCCGGGAACTGCACGCCGACGTGCTCGGCGCGCCAGCGGTCGACGTTCTGCTGGCCCGCGTTGTAGGCCGCGAGCGCGGTGCGTTCGTTGTGGTACTTGTCGAGCAGGTGCCGGAGGTACCAGGCGCCGTAGCGGACGTTGATCTCGGGGTTCGTCAGGTCGGAGAGGACGAACTTCTTGCCGCCCGTGTACTGCGCGATCCCCTCCGCGGTCTGCGGGGTGAGCTGCATGAGGCCGATCGCGCCGGCGCTCGAGCGGGCGGTCGCGTCGAACTTGCTCTCCTGTTCGATCACCGCCGCGAGCAGCGCCGGGCTCAGGTGGTAGTTGGCCGCGTGCCCGCGCACGATCGCCGTGTAGCGCAGCGGGTACCAGAGGCGCGCCCACCAGGCCGGTTCGGTGCGCTGGAGGTACACGAACGCCCCGCCGGCCGCGGCGACGACCGCGAACAGGAGCGCGAGCCGCCTCACGCCTGCGCGAGCTCCTCGACGACCCGTGCGACGAACGCGTCGAGCGCCTCGAGCGTCCCGTCGTTGACGTAGGCGTAGTCGGCGCGGCGGAGCTTCTCCTCGTCGGGGATCAGCCGCGACTCCCGGTCGGCGAACGGCCCGCGCCGCTGCCGCCGCGTCTCGGCCGGCGCCGTCACGACGACGACGCGGTCGAAGCGGCTCTCGCTGCCCGCCTCGTAGAGGAGCGGGATCTCGATCACCGCGAGCGGTGGCGGGTCGGGCGAGGAGCGCAGCTCCTCGACCCAGCCGTCGACGACCCGCCGGACGCGGGGATGGAGCTCCCGCTCGAGCCAGTCGAGCTCGTCGCGGTCGGCGAACACGATCCGCCCGACCGCGGCTCTGTCGACCTCGCCGCCGGCGAAGACGGCGTCGCCCCAGCGTTCCCGCAGGGCGGCGCGCAGCTCCTCGTCCTCGCGGTAGAGCCGGTGGACGACCTCGTCGCTCGAGACGATTGCCGCGCCGTGGCGCGCGAAAGCGGCGAGCGTCTCCGATTTGCCTGCGGCGATGCCCCCGGTGACCGCGACCGCGAGCGGCCGCCGCATGGCTAGTCTCGCGCTACCTCGTCCGAGTCCTCGACGACGGCGTCGTCGGGGACGACCGCTTCCGGCTCGGCCTCGGCGGCTGCCTCGGGCTCCGGCACGTCGGCCTCGGCCTCCGGTGCTGCTTCCGCTTCGACCTCGGGCTCGGCTTCGGCTTCCACCTCGACTTCAGCGTCCGCCTCGACCACGGCCTCGGCCTCAGCCTCAGCCTCAGCCTCTGCCTCGGCGGCGGGCTCCTCGGTGAAGACGTCCTCGGAGAGGTCGAGCGCGGGCGGCTCAGCCTCGTCGCCCGGCTTCGGCTGGACGGGCATGCCGTCCTCGACCCGCTTCAGCGAGAGCGAGAGGCGACGCCGGTCGGCGTCGACCTCGAGGATGCGCACGTTGACGTCGTCGCCCTGCGAGACGATCTCGCGCGGGTTCTCGACGTGGTGCTGCGCGAGCTCCGAGATGTGCACGAGGCCCTCGACGCCCGGGAGGATCTCGACGAAGGCGCCGAACGTGACGACCTTCGTCACCTTGCCCTGGACGACATCGCTCTCCTGGTAGCTGTCGAGCACCTGCTGCCACGGGTCGGTCTGCGTCTGCTTCAGGCCGAGCGAGATCCGCTGGCGGTCGCGGTCGATGTCGAGCACTTTGATCCGCACCGTGTCGCCGATCGAGACGACCTCGGA
>DATFMW010000098.1:0-2319 GCA_035266765.1 Gaiellaceae bacterium
TCCTCCCGGTCATTCGACGGGGTCGTTCCAACACTCGAAGTATTTTAGACTATTTTCATCGAGGAAATAGGACTCTAGACACGTGGGTGGCAGGCGCGCGGCGCAGGATTCCCTGAAGCGCATGGATGAACCGGCCGGGTCGGAGGGGCGGTGCCGCGTGTGGGTTGGGCGGCGCGCGGCGCCCGGCGCCTCGCGCCCGGCGACGTCGCCTGCCGTGCGCCGCGCCGTCGTCGCCGCCGGGCGTCTCGCGGCCGCCGTGCCGCCGGCCTCCGGAGCGGTCGTCATGGGCACCGGCATCGTCTCGATCGGCCTGTCGCTCGACGGGGAGGAGACGCTCTCGCGCGTGTTGCTCGCGATCGCCGCGCTCGTCTGGTTCCTGCTCGGCATCGTCATGCTCGCCTTGGCCCTGCGGCGGCGGCCACTCCTGCTCGAGCAGGTGCGCTTGCCGGCCGCCCTGACCGGCGTCGCGGGCACCGACGTTCTGGGGGCCCGCGTTGCGATGCTCGGGTGGAACACGCCGGCCGCGGCCCTGCTCGCCGTCGGCCTCGTCCTCTGGCTGCTGCTCGTTCCCTCCGTTCTCGCCCACTGGCGTCGGCCGACTGTCGGCGCCTCGTTCGTCCTCGTCGTCGCGACCGAGTCGCTCGCCGTGCTCGCCGCGGGGCTCGCGATCGCGTATCGCGCGCCGTGGCTCGCGACCGCCGCACTCGCCTGCGTCGGTATCGGCCTGGGGTTCTATCTCTTCGTCGTCTCCGACTTCGACCTGCGCCAGCTCCTCGTCGGCCGCGGCGACCACTGGGTCTCGGGCGGCGCGCTCGCGATCGCGACGCTCGCCTGTGCGCGAACCGCGCAGGCCGCCGCTGCTCCCGGCCCGCTTCGTCACGCGGTAAGCAGTCTCGACACCGCAGCGCTCGCTCTCTGGGCGGCCGCCGCGGCCTGGTTGCCGCTGCTGCTCTCCGGCGAGGTCGCCCGGCGCCGCGCCGCCTACGACGTGCGCCGCTGGTCGACTGTCTTCCCGCTCGGGATGTACGCCGTCTGCAGCTTCGCCGACGCGCGCGTGGACGGGATCTCCGGCATCGACGACTTCGCCCGCATCTGGATCTGGTTCGCCTTTGCCGTCTGGCTGCTCGTCTTCGCCGGCATGCTCCGCCGGGCGACGGAGGTTGTTCGCGGTGTCGAGGCGAGCCGGACCGGGTGACCCGGCGCTCGACGGCGAGCTCCGTGGCTCGATCGAGAGACGCGGCGCCGGAGCGTTGCCCGCGGGGCTACTTCTGGTTCTCGATGAAGGCGACGAGAGCGCGGATGTCGCCGGGCTTGCCGGCGAGGCCGAAGCTCGCGATCGCGGCGGGCATGATGCCGGCGCGGTAGCCCTTGACGATCTGGGCGTCGGGGTCGCTGATCGACTGCTCGAGGTAGGCGGCGTCGGCGGTGACCGTCCCGCCGGTGGCGAGCTCGACGGTGCTGCCCGCGAGACCCTTGAAGCCGGGGCCGGCGCCGGCGGCGGCGGAGAGGGCGTGGCAGCCGGCGCAGCCGTCGGCGCTGTAGAGCGTCTTCCCGCGCGCGACGAGCGCGGGGGTCGCCTCGGTCGAGCCCGTGGCGGGCGGCGGCGTCGCGGCGGCCGTCGTCGTCGGGGGCGTCGCGGCAGGGGCCGGAGCGGTCGCAGCGGGGGCGGCCGTCCGCGAATGCTGCTGCCCCCGGTGGTAGCCGATCGCGTACGCGGCGATCAGGAGCCCGAGGACGATGCCGCCGCCGGCGAGACCGCCCAGCAGCCAGCGCCAGAGCCCGTCGGGGGTGGTGTGCGGGGTCGATTCCTGGTGCTCGGTCATGGATCAGGCTCCTGTCATGGCGGCGGCGAACATGAGTGCCATTCCGACGGCGAGGAACGCGGCAAACCGGCCGGCGACGAGCCCGAGCCGGGTGGCGCCGAGCCCGGCGACCAGCCCGCAGGACGCCATCGCGAGGTGGTAGAGGGCATGTTCGAAGGGATGGCGCTCGAGCGGCTCGTAGAAGCGGGGCACCATCACGAGCATCATCAGCACCGGCGCTGCGAGCACGGCAGCGAGCCCGAGCGTCGGCCGCTCGCCGAGCCTGCGCGAGATCGCGGGCGTCGAGCCGAGCAGGAGGCCGGCCATGATGCCGAGGAGGAAGTGGCCCGCGTGGTCGAGGTGGTGGTAGCGGGTGCTCGCCTCGGACGCGTCGACGACCTGGGGGAAGAAGGCGGCAAGCGCGACGATGCAGATCGCGAGCCCCAGGCCGAGCTGCGCCGGGCCGGTGAGCGGCACCCCTCTACGGGGCGGTGTCGGGTTCGCGGCCGGTGACGGC
>DATFMW010000099.1:0-4081 GCA_035266765.1 Gaiellaceae bacterium
GCGGGCAACTACCTCGGGTCGCTCGAGGCGCTCGACGCCGGCGTCACGACGGTGCTCGACTGGTCGCACATCAACAACACCCCGGAGCACGCCGACGAGGCGATCCGCGGGCTCCGCGACGCGAGCCTCCGCGCGGTCTACTGCTACGGCAACCCGAACACCTCGCTCGCGGACTGGTGGTACACGTCGACGCTCGAGGCGCCCGAGGACATCCGGCGCGTCCGCGACCAGTACTTCTCGAGTGACGCCGGGCTGCTGACGCTCGCGATGGGGACACGCGGCCCCGGCTTCTGCACGCCCGAGGTCGTCCGCCACGACTGGGAGCTCGCCCGCGACGTGGGCGCCCCGATCAGCGTGCACGTCGGAATGGGGCCGTTTGCAGGGCGGTTCTCGATGGTGAAGCAGCTCTCGGACATGGACCTGCTCTACCCGGAGACGACCTACATCCACTGCAACTACCTCTCCGACGAGGAGTTCCAGCTGATCGCGGACAGCGGCGGCAGGATCTCGATCGCGCCGAGCGTCGAGATGACGATGGGCCACGGCACGCCGCCGGTCACGAAGGCGCTCGCCGTCGGTCTGCGCCCGAGCCTCAGCATCGACGTGGTCACGACGGTGCCGGGCGACATGTTCACCCAGATGCGCTTCGCACACGCGCAGGCGCGCCTGCTCGCCCACGAGGCCGCCTTCGCCGCGGGCAACGAGGAGGAGCCGGTCCTGCTCACGACTCGCGAGGTGCTCGAGTTCGCGACGATCGAGGGTGCGCGCGTCTGCGGCCTCGAGGATCGCACCGGCTCGCTCACGCCCGGCAAGCAGGCGGACGTCGTGCTGATCCGCCTCGACGACACGAACACGTACCCGGTGATCGACCCCGTCTCGACCGTCGTCCTCCAGGCGGACACGCGGAACATCGACACCGTGTTCGTCGCCGGCAAGGTCGTGAAGCGCGACAAGCAGCTCGTCGGCGCCGACCTGCGCCGAGCCCGTGACCTTGCGGCCGGCTCGCTCGAGCACCTGCTCGGCCACACGGAGATCCAGCCGAACTGGGTGCAGAGTGCGTCCCGGACGCACACGCACTGACATCGCTGCGACCGCTCCGGGTGTCCGTCGGGGGCGCCCGGAGCGTGCAGTGTGGGTAACCAACCCTTGACTCTCGCGTTAAGTCTTCCTACACTCGCGCGCACCGTGCACTCGACCGTGCTCGCAGCGAAAGCAAGAGGAGGACGGCGTGTGAACCGGCGTTCCTCGGCGGCACCCGTCCGTTCCAGCGGCCGCAGCGACGGCCGCATGTTGTGCAGGGACGGTGTTCGCGGTGTCCCGAGTCTCCCAAAGGAGGGTGAGAGGTAGTGAACGACAACTCTGCTGCATCGCGGCACAGGCGGGCCGTCGGCGCCGCAACCGTGCTCGCGGCCGTCGTGGCGGTGGTCGCTGCTCTGGCCGGTACGGCTGCGGGAGCTTCCGCTCGGCCGGCCGCGGCGAAGCCCGTCCGGATCGCCTACCTGTCCTTCGCCGTGGCGAACAGCTACGACGCCCCGATGCTCGCGGCTGCGGAGGCGGCTGCGAAGAAGGGCAAGGCGACGATCACCGTCTTCGACGCCAAGAACGACCCGAAGGCGCAGTTCGCGCAGCTTCAGACGGCGGCGACCTCGAAGCAGTACGACGCGATCATCGTGCAGCCGATCTTCGGCACCGGACTGATCACCGTCGTGAAGCAGGCGATCGCAAACGGCATCAAGGTCGTCAACATGGACCAGGAGCTCGGGGCGAACCTCAGCACCGCGAAACCGCAGGTGAAGGGCCTCTCGGGCAACGTCGTGTTCGTGCCGACGCTGATCGGCAAGCACCTCGGTCAGCTCACCGTGCGCGCATGCCACGCGAAGAAGCTCGACCCGTGCAACGTCGGCTACCTCTACGACATCAAGGCCTCGGCGCTCGACGTCGCGATCCGCAAGGGATTCGACGGAGTCGTCGGCAAGCGCTCGTCGATCAAGGTCGTCGCTGAGGGGCAGAGCTACTTCACGCCGGCGACCGCCCTGCAGGCCGTCCAGACGATGATCCAGGCGAACCCCGACATGAACCTCGTCGTCGGCTCCGACCAGGGCATCGAGGGCGCGGTCCAGGCCGTCGACTCGAAGAAGGTCGGCCTCGTCGGCTACGGCGGCAGCGTCGCCGGGCTCAAGGGCGTCGCCTCCGGCGCGTGGTTCGGCACGATCGTGCAGCTGCCCGCGAGCGAGGGCCGGCTCGCCGTCCAGTGCGCGATCAAGGCCGTCCGCAAGGGTAAGGGCTGCGGCGGCGTCGATCCCGTCGACCGGGCCCGGAACCACGGCATCGTGACGAAGGCGAACGTCGCGAAGTTCAAGGGAGAGTGGCCCGGCTAGACCCATGACCGAAGCGGGTCCCGATACGACGCACCATCTCGAGCTCCAGGGCGTCTCCAAGCACTACGGAGGCGTCCTGGCGCTCGATCGGGTCTCGCTCGCGGTCGAGCGCGGCTCCGTTCACGCGCTGATCGGCGAGAACGGCGCCGGCAAGTCGACGCTCGGCAAGATCGTCGCCGGCGTCGTCGCGCCCGACGAGGGCCGGCTTCTGCTCGACGGCGTCCCCGTCTCGTTCCGCTCGCCGAAGGAGGCGCTCGACCACGGCGTCGCCGTGATCGCCCAGGAGCCGTCGGTCGTGCCGATGCTCTCGGTCGCGCAGAACGTCCTCCTCGGCTCCGAGCCGCGCGGCGGCGGCTTCGTGCGGCGGCGCGCGCTCGCCCGTCGCTACGAGGAGGTCGCCGCCCGTGCGGGCTTCGACCTGCCGGGCACGACGCCGGCGGGGCGCCTGCGCACGGCGGAGCAGCAGCAGGTGGAGATCCTGCGCGCGCTCGCCCGTGACGCCCGCGTGCTCGTGATGGACGAGCCGTCGGCCGCGCTCAGCGGTCCCGACACGGAGAAGCTGCACGAGATCGTCCGCTCGCTCGTGGCCGCCGGGAAGACGATCCTGCTGATCTCACACTTCCTGCGCGAGGTGCTCGACCTTTCCGACACCGTGACCGTGCTCCGCGACGGCCGTGCCGTGCAGACCTCGGTCACGGCCGACGCGACCGAGGAGTCGCTCGTCGAGGCGATGCTCGGCAGGCCGCTCACGGCCGCGTTTCCACCGAAGCAGGCTCCGCCCGCCGACACGCCGATCGTGCTCTCCGCCCGCGGCGTCGCCGCGCGGGGCGTCGTCGACGCGTCACTCGAGGTGCGGGCCGGCGAGATCGTCGGCCTCGCCGGCCTCGTCGGCGCGGGTCGCAGCGAGCTCGCGCGGGCGATCTTCGGCGCGGATCCGCTCACCGCCGGCGAGATCCTGCTCGGTAGCGGGGCGCAGCTGCGCGGCGGCCCCCGCCAGAGCCTCCGCTCGGGGGTCGCGATGATCCCCGAGTCGCGGAAGGACGCGGGGCTCCTCTTCACCCGGTCGGTGCGCGAGAACGTGACGCTCGCGCGGCTCGGAAGTCTCAGCCGGTTCTTCCTCGTGCAGCACGGCGCCGAGCGCCGCGAGGCGAGGACGATCCTCGACCGCTGCGACGTCCGCGGCGCGAGCCCGTCGCTGCGCGTCGGCTCCCTGTCGGGCGGCAACCAGCAGAAGGTGCTCTTTGCGCGGATGCTGCTCTGTGAGCCGCGCCTGATGATCGCGGACGAGCCGACGCGCGGGGTCGACATCGGCGCGAAGCGGGCGATCTACGACATCCTCGTCTCGCTCGCCGAGGAGGGGATGGGGATCCTGCTCATCTCCTCGGAGCTCGAGGAGATCCTCGGTCTCGCGCACCGCGTCGTCGTGATGCGGCGCGGCCGGATCGTCGCCGAGCTCGACGGCGACGAGATGAGCGAGGCGTCGATCCTCGCGGCGGCGTTCTCGGAGCCCGTGGCGGGGGCGGCGGCGTGAACGCGATCTCGGCGCGCCTCGAGGCGGCCGGCCGGCCCGACCTCCAGCGGCTGCGCAACATCGGCATCCTGATCCCGTTCGTCGCGCTCTTCGTGACGCTCTCGTTCGCGAGCACCGCGTTCGCGACGAAGGTCAACCTGCTGAACATCCTCGACCAGCAGTCGGCGGTGCT
>DATFMW010000100.1:0-6500 GCA_035266765.1 Gaiellaceae bacterium
GCGACGGCCCTCCGCCTTGACGTGCGTCTCGGGCGACGAGCCGACGAGCGCCAGGCTGCGGCTGGGACCACCGGCGGCCGAGCCGCCGGTGCCCGGCTGGGAGACCGGGTCGCCTTCGGCGACCCCTTGGAACTCGAGCAGGAAGAGGTACGGCGACGGGTTCACCCGGCGGAGCGCCCGGTAGAGCTCGAAGGCCGAGACGGACGTCGGCCGCTCCGCCCGCTGCGAGACGACGATCTGGAAGGCGTCGCCCTCCCGGATGTGGTCCTTCGCCCGCTCGACGCGGCGCACGTGCTCGTCCCGGTCGGGGAAGCGCCGCAGCGGGCCGCGGCTGCCGGCGCCGGCCGGGATCGCAGGCTGCGGCGTCGAGAGCAGCTCGGCCGTCTCGGCTGCGTTTCCCACGAGCGTGTCGGCGACGCCCCGGACGTGGTCGAAGCGGAGCAGGAGGTCGGGCACGACGAAGAGGCTCTCCGGCTGCGCCGGCCCCTCGGCGGGCAGCGGCACCGTCGGCTCGAACCGCGCCACGACGTCGTAGCCGAGATAGCCGACGACAGGCTCTCCGAGCGCCTCCGCTTCGGCGAGGTCGACGAGGCGCGAGCCGCGGCCGACGAACGAGTAGCGGCCGAGCCGGCCCCGGTCGACCGACTCGAGCAGGAACGCGCCTCGGGCGCCTTCGCGCAGGCGGAGGTACGCCCCGAGCGGGGTGACGAGATCCGTGGCGATGTCGGTGAGTGCGGACATGAAAAAGGCCCCTTCCGGAGCCGGTTCGAGCGGAGAGGGCTGTGCGCGCGGCTAGCGCCGGCGCAGGCTCCCGCTCCGCTCGAGGCGCCAGGCCCACCAGGTGCGAAGCTCGGGAGTCATCGCGTCAAGCGTAGGCGGGACTCGCGACCCCGTCAAGGAATCGAGACCGTGTGGCCTGCGTCGCGCAGCGCGTCGGCGGCCCGCTCGAGGTCGCCGCCGCGCACCATCACGTAGTCGGTCTCGAACGTCGAGACGACGAAGATCGGCACGTCCTCCTCGGCGAGCGGCACGACGAGCGAGGCAACGACCCCTGTGAGCGAGAAGTTGAGCGGCCCCGCGACCTCGAGCACGCGCCAGCCGCGCTCCGCGCTCTCGCCGCCGGGCACGTCGCGGTCGCGGCAGACGACCGAGACCTCGTTGTCGGTGCGCGTCACCGAGCGGAACGGGCCGCGGTCGACCCACGACGGGAGCTCGGCGCCCGGGTGGAGCCGCACGATCGCATAGGGCTCGGGGAGTGTCCTCAATTCCACGGTGAGCGGACGCTATCGAGGAACAGACGGGGAACGCGGCGGTAGAGTGCGGCGGCCGTGCCGATCCCGGAACTGCTCGAGCGGTTGCTGACGACGCCCGGCCCCTCCGGCCAGGAGGAGGCCGCCGCCGCGGTGTGGCGCGAGGCAGCTGCCGCGTTCGGCGGCGTCGAGACGGACGTGCTCGGCTCGTCGCAGGTGCGCGTACCCGGCACCGCGGGCGGACCGTCGCTCGCCGTGGTCGGCCACATCGACGAGATCGGCGCGGTCGTGACGCACGTCGGCGACGACGGCTTCGCGGCCCTGCGGCCCCTCGGCGGCTGGGATCCGCGCGTCCTGCTCGGGCAGCGCGTCGAGGTGCTGACGCGCGCGGGCCGGATCCCCGGCGTCGTCGCCGCGCGCAAGCAGAAGGTCAAGCGGGGCGCGGACCGGAAGGTGCTCGACCACGACGACCTCGTCCTCGACCTCGGCGCCCGCGACGGCGAGGAGGCGCGCGCTCTCGTCCGCGTCGGCGACGCGTTCGTCGCCGACGGCCCGCCGCTCGAGCTGCGGAACGGTCGCGTCGCCTCCCGCTCCTTCGACAACCGGATCGGCTGCTACGTCGCGCTCGAGGTGGCGCGGCGGGTCGCGGAGGCCGGCGGGGCGCCCGGCGACGTGCACGGACTCGCGGTCGTGCAGGAGGAGGTCGGCGACTTCGCCGGTGCGCGCACGGTCGCGTTCGGCCTCGAGCCGGCGGTCGCGATCGCCGTCGACGTGACGCACGCGACCGACGTCCGCGGCGGCGACCCGTCCGACGAGGGCGAGGTGAAGCTCGGCGGCGGCCCCTCGCTCACGCGGGGCCCGTCGCTCCATCCCGGGGTCTTCGAGCTTCTGTCCGAGACCGCAGAGGCGGAAGGGATCGGCTGCCAGCTCGAGGTCACGCGCGGGCACACGAACACCGACGCCGACGCCGTCTATCTCAGCCGCCGCGGCGTCGCGACGGGCCTCGTCTCCGTGCCGCTCCGCTACATGCACTCGCCGGCCGAGGTGGCCGAGCTCGAGGACATCGAGGCGGCGATCCGGCTCCTCGTCGCCTTCGCGCGACGGCTCGAGCCGGGCACGACGCTCGCGCGCGGGTAGGCTGGACGTCATGGGCCGCAGCGTGATCGTCGCCGCCGTGCGGACGCCGTTCGGGCGCCTCGCCGGGGGTCTCAAGGACTTCCAGGCGACCGAGCTGGGGGCGCTTGCGATCCG
The DNA here is from genome assembly GCA_035266765.1 of Gaiellaceae bacterium. Taxonomy (GTDB): domain Bacteria; phylum Actinomycetota; class Thermoleophilia; order Gaiellales; family Gaiellaceae; genus Palsa-739. The sequence continues at coordinate 2,502 of DATFMW010000100.1, forward strand.
CGCGGCACTCGAGCGCGTCGGCCTCGAGGGCGGCGAGGTCGACTACGTGATCATGGGTCAGGTGCTGCAGGGCGGCGCCGGCCAGGCGCCGGCGCGCCAGGCCGCCGTCGGCGCGGGGATCCCGATCGGCGTTCCCGCCGACACGATCAACAAGGTCTGCGCCTCCTCGATGCGGGCGGTGGAGATCGCCGACTCGATGATCCGCGCCGGCGACGCCGAGCTCGTCGTCACGGGCGGCATGGAGTCGATGACGAATGCTCCCTACGCGCTGAAGCAGGCGCGCTCCGGCTACCGGCTCGGTGACGGGACGCTGATCGACCTGGTGACCCACGACGGACTCACGTCGACGTTCGACGGGCTGCACATGGTGGCGCAGGCGTCGTTCGTCTCGCGTGAGCTCGGCATCCCGCGCGACGAGCAGGACCGGTGGGCGCTCCGGTCGCACGAGCGGGCGGCGGCAGCTCAGGACGCGGGTCGCTTCGACGACGAGATCGTCCCGGTCGGCGACGTGACCGCCGACGAGTCGGTGCGCCGGGACACGACGCTCGAGAGGCTCGCCTCGCTGAAGCCGGTCTTCGATCCGGAGGGGACGACGACGGCCGGAAACGCGCCCGGCGTCAACGACGGCGCCTCCTGCGTGATCGTCTGTTCCGAAGAGTTCGCGCGGCGGCGTGGCCTGGAGCCGCTCGCGACCGTGCTCGCGCAGGGCTACGTCGCGGACGAGTTCGCGTACCTCGCGCGGACGCCCGCCGCGGCGGGCGCGCAGGCGCTCGAGCGGGCCGGCAAGACGATCGCCGACGTGAGGCGCGTCGAGATCAACGAGGCGTTCGCGTCGGTGGCCTGGAACTCGGCGCGGCTGCTCGGCGCCGGCGAGGAGATGGTGAACGTGAACGGCGGCGCGGTCGCGCTCGGGCACCCGATCGGCGCGAGCGGAGGCCGGATCCTCGGCACGCTGGTGCACGAGCTCCGCCGCGAGGGCGGCGGCCTCGGTCTCGCCGCGATCTGCTCCGGCGGCGGCCAGGGCGACGCGCTCCTGATCGAGGTCTAGGCGCGCCGTCCTGCGGACGTCGCGCTAGCGCGACGCCGCGGCGAGGAAGTCGACGAGCAGCTCGGACACGAGCGCGGGCTCGCGCAGCGTCAGATAGTGATCGGAGTCGACCTCGACGTGGCGCGCGTTCGGCGCCTCGCGGGCGACGAGCGGTCCGATCTCGCGGAAGCCCGGCGGATCGTGACGGGCCGTGACGACGAGCGTCGGAACCGCGAGCTCGTCGAGATGCTCGGCGGCCGGGCGTGCGGGACGGCGCGGTTCCACTCCGGGCGGGAGCGGGTTCGACTCGGGGGTTGCGTGCCAGAGGCGGCGGATCCGGTCGTCCGTGCCGAGTGGCGCCCAGACCGCGAAGTCGACCTCCATTGCAGCCTCGAGGTCGCCGGCTGCGAGCGCGTCGTCGTAGGCGTCCTCCTGCGCTTCGCTGTACGCGGTGGTGTCGTACCCGGAGAGCCCGGGGGCGACTGCGGCGAGCGCCCATATCCGGTCGGGCGACTCGAGCGCGACGTCGATCGCGATCCGCCCGCCGTAGGAGAGCCCGACGAGGGCCGCCCGCTCGATCCCGAGCTCGTCGAGGACGCCGACGACGTCCGCCTGCGGCGAGAAGGGCGCCGCCGGCCCGGCCGAGCGGCCGTAGAAGCGGAGGTCGGTGCGCAGCGTCCGGAAACGGGCGGAGAGCGCAGGCAGCTCGGGCTCCCAGAGCTCCGAGTCGCCGAGGCCGCCGTGCAGCAACAGCACGGCCGCCCCCTGCCCCGCCTCGTCGTACCAGAGCCGGGCTCCGTTCACCTCCACCACGGGCACGACGCGACGATAGCCTCTGACCGTGGACTTCGAGCATGTGCTGGTCGTGGGCGCGGGCCAGATGGGCGGCGGCATCGCGCAGGTCGTCGCCGTCTCCGGGCGGCGCGTCTCGCTCTACGATGCGGCGCCGGGCGCGGTCGAGCGCGGCCTCGAGACGATCCGGAAGAGCCTCACGCGCCTCGCCGAGAAGGGCGGCGCCGACCCGGACGAGGTCCTCGCCCGCATCGAGCCGGTGGACGACCTCGTCGCGGCGGATCTGATGGTCGAGGCGGTGGTCGAGGACGTCGCTGTGAAGAGCGCGATCTTCGGGCGCGCCGACGAGGTGCTGCCCGCCGGCGCGATCCTCGCCTCCAATACGTCCTCGATTCCCATTACCGGCCTCGGAGCCGCGACGAGCCGTCCCGAGGCGGTGATCGGCATGCACTTCTTCAACCCGGTGCCGGTGCTGAAGCTCGTCGAGGTGATCCGCGGGCTCGAGACCTCCGACGAGACGGCAGCGGCGATCGTGGCGCTCGCCGAGGATCTCGGCAAGACGCCGGCAGAGGCACGCGACCTGCCCGGCTTCGTCTCGAACCGGATCCTGATGCAGTTCATCAACGAGGCCGCCTACGCGCTGCTCGAGGGCGTCGCATCGCCGGAGGCGATCGACACGATCGCAAAGCTCGGGTTCGCGCATCCCATGGGGCCGCTCGCGCTCGCCGACCTGATCGGGCTCGACACGTGCGTCGCCATCATGGAGGTGCTGCACGAGGGGTTCGGGAACCCGAAGTACGCGCCGTGCCCGCTGCTGCGCCAGTACGTCCAGGCCGGCCGGCTCGGGCGCAAGTCCGGCCGCGGCTTCTACGAGTACGCCGGCTAACCGGCCGAACTGGACATGTCCCGGGACCAGGTCCCGGGACATGTCCGCACGGGGCACGCCGGGTGGAGACAGGGGACGCCGCATGGTTGAGCGGTGGGACATGTCCGAGGCGGCCACGTCCAGCGACCAGGTCCCGGGACATGGCTACCGAGGACATGTCGTTGGGCCGAGCGGTGCGACGCGCATACGATCCGGGCGATGAACTTCGAGCTCACGACCGAGCAGAAGGAGATCCAGGCGCTCGCGCGCGAGTTCGTGCGCCAAGAGATCGAGCCGTACGCGGCTGCCTGGGACCGGGAGCACCGCTTCCCGCGTGAGGTGTTCTCGAAGCTCGCCGAGCTCGGGCTCATGGGCGCCTGCATCCCCGAGGAGCACGGCGGCGCCGGCGCCGACTTCCTCGCCTACATCCTCGTGCTCGAGGAGCTCTCGCGCGGCGACGCGGGCGTCGGCGTCACCGTCGCCGTCCACACGAGCGCCGTCACCCTGCCGCTGCTCCGGTTCGGCACCGACGAGCAGCGCGCCCGCTTCGTACCGCCGCTCGCCCGCGGCGAGCACCTCGGTGCGTTCGCGCTGACCGAGCCGGAGTCCGGCTCCGACGCGGGCGCCCTCCGCACGCGCGCCGAGGCCGACGGCGACGGTTGGACGATCACCGGCTCGAAGCAGTGGATCACGAACGGGAGCCACAGCGGCACGTTCCTGCTCTTCGCCCGCACCGACGCGGATACGCCGGGCGCGCGCGGCATCAGCGCGTTCGTCCTCGACGCAGAGCACGTGAGGATCACGCGCACCGAGGAGAAGCTCGGTCTCAACTCCTCCGTCACGAACGACCTCGTGATCGAAGGGGCGCACGTCGGCCGCGACCGGCTGCTCCACGAGGAGGGCAAGGGCTTCCACGTCGCGATGGCCACCCTCGACGGCGGCCGGATCGGCATCGCCGCGCAGGCCGTCGGGATCACGCAGGCCGCCTACGACGTCGCCCGCGCGTATGCGAAGGAGCGGCACGCGTTCGGGCGGCCGATCGCAGAGTTCCAGGCGATCCAGGGCAAGCTCGCCGACATGTCGACGGAGATCGACGCCGCCCGGCTGCTCGTCTACCGGGCCGCCTGGCTCAAGGAGCAGGGCGCTCCGCACACCGAGGCGGGCGCGAAGGCGAAGCTCTTCGCCTCCGAGATGGCACGCCGCCAGACGGCGGAGGCGATCCAGATTCTCGGCGGCTACGGGTACACGAAGGAGTTTCCGGTCGAGCGCTACTACCGGGACGCGAAGATCACCGAGATCTACGAGGGTACGAGCG
>DATFMW010000101.1:0-7372 GCA_035266765.1 Gaiellaceae bacterium
GACCCGAGTGCCGCGGCGGCGGAGTCGGCGAAGGTCGCTGCCGCTCCGAGCTGGCGCGCCGTCCAGGCGGCGCTGCCGGCCGCCGCAGCGCCCTGCGCGCGCTCGAACGAGCGCCGGAAGGCGGTGACGAGGCCGATTGCCTTCCCGTCGTCGGCGAGGAACGCCGTCGCAGCGTCGACGAGACCGGCCGGGACGCCCTGGGCCGCCGGGATCGCCGGGAACGCGGGCGTCGCGGGGGTCACGAGCGCCGTGTAGTGCTTGTCGGGCGGGTCGGCCGCGTTTCGCGCCCACTCGGCCTCCGTGATCCGCGCCGCGCCGCCCATGCCCATCGTGAGCGGCAGGAAGAGCGCGCCGCCCGGGACCGAGGCCAGGCCCGCCGAGACGAGCGCCTCGAACTTGCCGAGCGTGTCGTAGGCGTCGACGTAGCGGTTGGAGAGGTCCTTGTAGCTCTCGAGCTCGGCCCGGACGTCCCACACCTTCTTCCAGCCCTGCCGGAGCTCGCGCTGGAGCCGCGCGTGCGTCTTCGCCTGCTCTGCCTGGGCGATCTTCTTCTGCTCGAGCGCGTGGTCGATCGCGGCTCGAGTCTGGAACGTGAAGTGGGTGAAGACGGCCTTGCGCAGCCACGGCTTGTGCAGCAGCACCGGGAGCTGCCGCAGCTCGAGGGTGAGCGCCTTCCGGCCCACCTGCCGGAGCATCGCGTCGGTCTTCTTCGAGCTCGAGCCGGCCGCCGGTGGAGACGCCGGCGACGAGGTCTTCGTGCAGGTGGCCGGGTGCTCGCCGGTCGTGTCCGTGACCGCCGTGCATGTGGTCGACCCCATCGCGATCGTCACCGTGATCTTTCCGTTCCAGCCGCCGTAGTCCACGTCTTCGTGGCAGCCGCCCGCGACGCCCACGTGGAGCCAGATCCGGGCGATGTAGATCGTCGAGCTGCCCGCGCCGGAGGTGGCGACCGGCGGCAGCATGAAGGTCTTGCAGGCGGGGTAGCCGTCCGGAGGCTCGACGGCCCAGTGGAAGACGGGCTTTGCGGGAGCGTTGCCGACGTCGATCTGGTACTGGATGTAGTGGTCGGGTACCTCCGCGGCCGAAAAGCCGCCGCGCCCGATCGTGTCGACGCTGACCGGAGGAGCGGAGCTCGACGGCCGCGCCGCCTGCGCCGCCGGGGCGACGAGCGACCCGAAGAGCACGAGCCCGGCGAGGAGCCGGAGCGGCGGGAGGACTCCCATGCCCGGCTGCTTACCACCGGGTCCGGGTCGCCGGGAATACGTAGGCGGTACGTATTCGGGGACGTCGGGCCGGACCCGTCACGGCGCGGGAGGGAGAGACGCCTTCTCGGCGGCCTTGCGGATCCGGTCGAGGGCGGTGCGCATCCGTCCCACGCGGGCGGCTGCGACCTTGCCTCGGGGGCGGTCTCGGGTGACCGGGTTCAGCTTCTGGAACTGGACGTGCATCTCGCCGAGCGTTCGTAGCACGGTGTCGGCGTGTAGACCTGCGACGTGCGGCCAGTGTGTGGCCGCGATCTTCAGTAGCGCGCGCGCCGCCTTGCGGTCGTCCGCCACGCCGCCGGTCCCAGGCGACGGGCCCGCGTCCAGCTTGTCGGCGATCCGCCCGAACTGCTGGATCGCGTACCGAGCGTCCGCCGAGGGCTTCGCCGAGCTGTGCTTCAGAGACGCGGCGGCGGCGCGCAAATCCCCGCGCGGAGTCGCGTTGCCGAAGAGACTCGTCCGATCCGTGCCGTCGAGCACCTGGACGGCATCCTCGAGCTTCAGGAACGCCCTGGCCCAGCCTTTCGGCAGGCTGAGCGCGACGTCGGTGTCCATGGACGTGTACGCGTCGAAGGTCACCTTGTGGAAGGCCTGGTCCGTGACCCTCTTGCCGGCGGCAAGACGCTTCTGGAGCCAGGCCAGGCGTGCGTCCAGCTTCTTCAGAGAGGCTGCGAGCTTCTCGGCGCGCCGCACGGCGTCCGGCTTCGCGGTCGCGGTCGGCTTGGGCTGCTGCGATCCCGCCCCAGTCGCGTCGCACTGCCCGTTGAGCGGGCCGGTCGTTCCGACCGTGCAGGTGATCGCGCCCATGAGGATCGTGACCGTGATCGTGCCGTCGAAGGAGTCCGAACCGCCCTCTTCGGCGTCCGGCGGGCATCCGGCTGCCGTGCCGATCTGGAGGTGGATCTGGCTCGCGTAGGTGGTGGTGCCGCTGATCTTGAAGATCTGGTTCTCGGCCTGCGTGAACGTGTTGCACGCGGGATAGCCCGGTGGGGCATCGACCTTCCAGGCGAAGGTGGGCTCCGACGGCGGGTTGTCGACGCGGGTGCTGAACCAGAGCTCGTGGACCGGAACGCCCGGGCCGCGGGCGGCGGCGAGCGGATAGGTGGCGAATCCCGGCGGGAAGCTCAGGTTGCGAGGCTGCGCCGCCGCGGCGGGGACCGCCATGGTGGTCGCGAGCACGAGCCCGGCGAGCAGGCGGCGGGTCGTGAATCCCATGTCCTGGGTACCTACCAGGCGTCCGGGCCGCCCGGAATACGTAAGCGCTACGTATCGGCGTTCTCGGGGAGCTCGCCGAGGCGCTCGCGCAGGGCCGCGCGGCCGCCGACGCCGAGCTTCTCGAAGACGTGCTCGAGGTGCTTCTCGACCGTGCGTGCGGACACTACGAGCCGGTCGGCGATCTCGCGGCTCGTCAGCCCCTGCGCGGCGAGCGTCGCGATCTCGTGCTCCCGGGGGCTCAGCGTCGTTCGTCCGTCGAGCGCGAGCAGGGCCGGCGTGCGCGCGCCCTCGCAGTGCGCCGCCAGCGCGGCGGCGCGCAGCCGCAGGGCCTGCGCCCGCTGCGCCTCCCCGGCGGCGCCGAAGCGCGCCGCCGCCACGACGGCCGCCTCGGCGGCGGCGAGCGTCGCGCCGAGCCGCCCGAGCTCGTCGGCGCTGTCCTCGAGCGGCTCGGCCGAGGCGCCGGCGAGCGCCTTCGCATGCCGGGCGAAGGCGCCGACGAGGTCGCTGTCGCTCGCCTCCGCGAGCCGTGCCAGCCGGGGTGCGGCGAAGTGCGCGTCCCCGAGCCGGGCGAGATCGTGCAGCGCCTGCGCTGCGAGCACGACGATCCCGGCCTGCTCCGCCGCCCGCACGGCCTGCGTGAGCAGCCCGTGCGCGGCGACCCGGTCGCCGCCGGCAACCGCCGTCCAGGCGCGGCCGGCCTCGACGAACGCGTCGAAGAGCCGCTCGGGCGGGGCGCCGAGAGAGTCCGCCTCCGCGAGCGCGGACACCGCGGCCGCGTGATCGCCCGCGAGCGCGGCGGCCGCCGCGAGGCCGCCGAGGTTCCAGCGGAGCAGGCCCGGCTGGCGGAGCTGCCGCTGGAGCGCCGCCCCCTCCTCGAAATGCCTCGCGGCAGTGGCGACGAGCCCCTGGGCAAGCGCGGCCCGGCCGAGCAGGAACGTCCACCGCGCGCGGCGGAACGGCTCGCCGGTGGTGAGAGCCGTCTCGTAGCCGGCGCGCGCGGCCGCCGCCGCCTCCTCGAGCCGGCCCGCCTCGAGCAGGGCGACCGCCCGCGCGATCGACGGAAAGTCCCGGTGGCGGCCGACGAGCGGATACGGGGGCGGCCGGTCCGCGGCGAGCGTCTCGTCGGCGACGGCGAGCGCCTCGCGCGTCCGCCCGGCGACCGCGAGCGACATCGTCGCAACGATCCCGGCTCCGACCCGGCTCTCCTCGGAGCCGTGCCGGAACGCCGGTTGGACGAGCTCGAGTGCGGCGCGGGGCTCCCCGCAGTGGAGCCGCAGCCAGGCCTCGTTGACCGCGACCGCCTCGGCAGCGCTCGTGCCGGCGAGCGCCTCGGTCGCCTCGGCGAGCACGCGCAGTGCCTCGTCGCGTCGTCCGAGACCGAAGAAGAGGTTGTCCGCGCGCGCGTTCGCGGCCTCCGCCCGCAGGACGTCGTCGAGCGAGCCGGAATCGATCGCAGCGAAGGCGTCCTCGGCCTCCTCGCGCCGGCCGCGCTCGTCGAGCAGACGCCCGAGCAGGAGGCGCGTCTCGCCGCCGGCTCCGGCCTCGACCGCCGCCGAGGCGAGTCGCAGCGCGAGCGAGGTGTCACCGGCGTGCGCCGCCTGCCGTGCCGCCTCGAGCAGCAGGCGGTCGTCGAGCGCTCCGCCGCCGTCGAGGCGCCAGGCCGCCAGCCGGAGGACGTCGCCGCGGCGGCGCGCTCCGGTTCGCACGAGCAGCCCCGCCAGCTCGAGCTCGATCGCGAGCGCCCGGCTCTGCGGCATCCGGCGGCGGAGGAACTCGCCGTAGAGCGGATGCGAGAGCCTGACGGGCCGCCGCCGTCCGTCGGCTGCGACCTCGATCAGCCCGCTGCGCTCGAGCGCCTCGATCCGCTCCGCGTCCGCCGGGTCCGTGAGCGCCGAGAGCCCGAGCGAGTCGGCGACGGCGAGGGTCTCGAGCACGCCCCGGTCGGCGTCGCCGAGCCCGTCGAGCCGCAGCTGGAGCAGCTCGCCGAGCTGCCGGGGCGGCTCGAGCGTCCCGCGCAGGACCCAGACGCCGCGCTCGTTCGCGAGCGCGGCGCTCGCCGTCGCGCTGCGCAGCAGCTCCCGGAGGTAGAGCGGGTTCCCGCGAGACAGCTCGAACAGGCGTCCGGCCGCGTAGGCGTCCACGACGCCGCCGAGCGCCGCCGCGGCGAGCTCGACCGTGGCACGGGAGGAAAGCGGCTCGATCTCGATGCGCTCGACCAGCCCGTCCTTCCACAGCCGGACGACGGGGTCCGGCGCCGGCTCGTCGGTCCGGACGGTGGCGACGACGAAGACCGAGCGCGCCGCGGTGACCTGGTGGACGATCACCGCCGAGACCTCGTCGAGGAGATGCGCGTCGTCGAGGACGAGCGTCGGACGGCGGCCTTCCCCGAGGGCCGCGAGCGCCTCGATCGCGCGGCGGATGCCTGCGGCGGTGGGCGCCTCCTCGCCGGGAGGAAGCAGCGCCGCAAGCGCCGCGAACGGGATCGTCGCCGCCGGTCTCGACGCGACCGCGGTGGAGGTGGCGAATCCTCTCCGCGCCGACTCCTCCGCAAGCTCGCGCGCCAGCCGCGTCTTCCCGGTACCGGGCTCGCCGGCGAGGACGACGCCGCCCGTGTCGTCCCGCTCGAGCTGCGCGACGGCCGCGGCGAGTTCCTCGTCGCGGCCGACGAGAGGCCAGGGCCCCGGCGAGGCGGGAGACGTGCGCACGGCGGCGCTTGCCACAGCCGAACGATACGGGGTCCGATGCGAATTGCCAGCGGCGGATACGTATCGGCTACGTATTGACCGCCTGTCCGGACGGAGCAATCGTGGCGGCGAGCTGCGGCGACACCCCCAGCCGCCACGAGAGGAGGCCGGGCGATGATGAGCGAGGACACAGGGTCGGAGCCCCCCGCCTGCGACGGCGCCGAGACGCGCCCGGACCCGGAGGTGGGGGAGTGGGGCGAGCTCATGAGGAGCCTCGAGGAGACGCGGAGCATGATCGAGCCCGCCCGCAAGCCCGACGAGCCGCCCTCCGACGGCTGACGGAGGTCGCGCCGGGAGCGGCGGGACTCAGCACCTTGTTCGGCACCCCATCGAGGTCCGGGACTGATCGCGTCGTCTCGGCAGCGCGGTAGCGTGGCGTCGTGGACCCCAGGCAGCTCCTTGCGCGGCTCGCTCGAGGGGATGTCGCGAACGTGTCGTTCTCGGACATGCGGCGTCTGGTGGAGGCGTTCGGCTTCGAGCTGAGACGAACGAGCGGGAGTCATCACGTGTTCGTCCACGCGGAGGTTCGCGAGCTCGTGAACCTCCAGGAGGTTCGCGGTCAGGCAAAGCCGTACCAAGTCCGCCAGTTCCTTCGTCTGGTCGAGCGGTACGCTTTGCGTATGGAGGGACGGCGCTGAGCGACTATCACATCAACGTCTTCTACAGCGACGAAGACGGCGGCTACATCGCCGACATTCCCGACCTCGAGGCGTGCTCCGCGTTCGGTGCCACCGCTGAGGAGGCCCTCGCGGAGGTGGAGAAGGCGAAGGCCGCGTGGCTCGCTGCAGCCCGCGACGAGGGGAAGTCCGTTCCCGAGCCTCGCTACCGGCCGGCCATCTACGTCCGGTAGGCAGCTCGGTCAACGCCGCTCGGCACGACTGGAGTACGTCCTGTTGTCTGTATAGGATACAGAGATGGACGGCGGCCTCTCCCCCTCGCCGGTCATCGTGGCGGATGTCTTCGAAGAAGGCAGCGGTGTCCCTGTGAGCCTTCAGCGTCTCGGTGCTCAGGTCGTCGTCGAGCCGCTGAGCGCTGGCGACTACCGGATCTCGGGGGGCGCGCTGGTTGAGCGAAAGACCGTGGCAGACCTCCACGGCTCGCTCGGTCGCGGTCGGCTCTGGTCGCAGATCGGCCGTGTCCGGGACGCAGCGGCGCTCCCGTTCCTGTTCGTCGAGGGTGCGGACATCGACGACGGTCCGCGACACCCCAACGCGATCCGCGGCTGCCTGCTCGCGATCGCCGATCTCGGTGTCGCAGTCGTCCGCTCCCGCGATCCAGCCGACACGGCTCAGTGGCTGCATCGGCTCGCCGTCCGCCAGCAACGGCGGCAACGGGCATCGACGCCGACCCCGAGGCGCCGAGTCCTGCCCGCGGGGCTGTCCGTGCTGGCTGGTGTTCCGGGTATCTCCGACACGACAGCGCGTGCGCTGCTCGAGCGGTTCGGAAGTGTGCAGCGGCTTCTTGCGGCCGGACCGGCCGAATGGGCTGAGGTGAACGGTGTCGGGCCGGTCAGAGCTCACGCGCTCGCGGAAGCTCTACTCGATCACGGCAAGGTTGGTGAGCGAGCTGCCTAGCGAACAGATGGTCTCGCCCGTCGCGGGGCGGGAGACGAGGTGCCGAACGCGGGAGCGGGCCCGCGCGCCTGAGGAAGCGGCGAGTTACAGGGACTTCAACGGGAGCGACGGGACTCGAACCCGCGACCTCCGGCGTGACAGGCCGGCGTTCTAACCAGCTGAACTACGCCCCCCAGGGCGGTGCCTAGTGTAGCCGGGCCGCGCGGGCGCCGGTACGCCGTCTAGGCTCCGCGGGTGACCCTGACCACGGTGGACTGGATCGTGCTCGGCGTCGTCGGCCTGTCGGCGCTCGCCGGGCTGCGCCGCGGGCTGATCGCGAGCGGGCTCTCGCTCGCCGGGCTCGCCGCCGGCGCCTACTTCGGTTCGCGCTACGGTCCGCACCTGCTCCACGGCGGGGCCGTCTCCGCCTGGACGCCGATCGCCGCGCTCGCCGGTGCCGTCGTCGGGGCGATGGTCCTCCAGGCCGTCGCCGGCATCGTCGGCTCCTTCTTCCGCGGCGGGCTCAAGCTGACGCCGCTCCGCTTCCTCGACTCGGCCGGCGGGCTCGTCGTCGGCGCCGTCACCGGGCTCGCACTCG